>JACYMB010000087.1 GCA_015272205.1 Synechococcales cyanobacterium T60_A2020_003
TACCCTTCACAATTGCATTCAATGCTTCATTTCGTCCCTGCATATCATCGGACTTAACCGTCAGCAGTTCTTGCAGGGTGTAAGCGGCTCCAAAGGACTCCAGAGCCCAAACCTCCATTTCTCCAAAGCGCTGACCACCTTGCTGTGCTTTACCACCCAACGGCTGTTGGGTAACTAAAGAGTATGGACCTGTAGACCGAGCATGGATCTTGTCATCCACAAGATGAACCAGTTTCAGCATATAGGCGGTGCCGACCGTGACTGGACGATCAAAGGGTTCTCCGGTACGACCATCAAACAACTGAATTTTTCCAGGATTTTCAGGATCGAAGACCCAATCTTCGCCCGTCGTTTCTCGCGCTTCCAGGAGTTTTCCATGGGTCGCACTCCGCGACGCTTCTTGACCGTACATTTCGTCGAAGGGCGTAATTTTGAACCGGACTCCTAGGTTATGGCCAGCCCAGCCTAGCAAACATTCAAACACCTGCCCTACGTTCATACGAGACGGCACACCCAGCGGATTCAGCACGATGTCAACAGGCGTACCATTCGGCAGGTAAGGCATATCTTCGATCGGCAAAATCCGGGAAATAATTCCCTTATTGCCGTGACGTCCTGCCATTTTGTCACCGACCTGGATCTTTCGCTTCTGGACGACATAAACTCGAACCACCATGTTTGCACCTGGAGGCAGTTCGTCCCCTTGTTCACGGGTGAAGATTCGAACGTCTACAACCCGTCCTTTTTCACCGTTGGGAACCCGTAGAGAGTTGTCGCGCACATCCCGTGCTTTTTCACCGAAGATAGCTCGCAGCAACTTTTCTTCAGGTGGTTGGTCTGACTCACCCTTGGGCGTCACCTTACCCACCAGGATGTCGCCCGATTCCACCCAAGCTCCCACACGGATAATGCCATTTTCATCGAGATGGCGAAGGGCATCTTCCCCAACGTTGGGAATTTCTCGCGTAATTTCTTCAGGCCCCAGCTTGGTTTGGCGAGCCTCAATTTCATATTTCTCGATATGAATTGAGGTGTAAACATCTTCGTAAACTAAGCGCTCGCTGATTAGGATTGCGTCCTCGTAGTTGTAGCCTTCCCAAGGCATGTAAGCGACAACGACATTTTGCCCCAGTGCCAGTTCTCCTCCTTCCGTTGCCGAGCCATCAGCCATTACCTGACCCGCGACGACGCGATCGCCCGAAAAAACGATAGGACGTTGGTTTAAGCAAGTATCCTGGTTAGAACGCTGGTATTTCTGAAGAACATGGACTATTTCATTGCCATGGTCATCCCGAACGCGGATATAGTTAGCGTCTACATAAGTGACCTCACCATCCACACGGCTGGTAATCACCATACCGGAGTCACGGGCAGCCTGAGCTTCTAGTCCGGTTCCCACAAGGGGTCGCTCTGGGCGCAGCAGAGGCACAGCCTGACGCTGCATGTTAGAACCCATCAGCGCTCGGTTTGCATCGTCGTGCTCGATAAACGGAATCAATGAAGTCGCCACCGAAATGATTTGCACAGGCGAAACCGCTACATAGTCCACTTCATCCGGTGCAGTAGTTGTAAATTCCTGGCGATAGCGGACAGGAATCGTGTCCCCCAGAATGTAGCCATTTTCATCGACGGGAATATCACCCGGTGCAACCCGAAGATCATCTTCCTCATCTGCAGTCATGTAGATAGGGGGCTGATCTTTCAGGACACGACCATTTTCGACAGGATAGGACGGTGTCTCAATAAATCCATAGGCATTTACACGCGCATGGGTAGCCAGAGAACCTATGAGACCTGCATTTGGCCCTTCCGGGGTTTCAATCGGACAAATCCGGCCATAGTGCGAGGGGTGTATATCCCGAACTGCAAAACCTGCGCGTTCACGGGTCAGTCCACCGGGGCCAAGGGCACTCAGACGACGCTTGTGAGTTAGCTCAGCGAGAGGATTTGTCTGATCCATGAACTGAGAAAGCTGCGACGAACCAAAGAACTCTTTGATAGCTGCTACCAGAGGCTTAGGGTTCACCAAAGAGGCTGGGGTTAGAGAATCAGCATCGGACACCGTCATCCGCTCTCGGATAATGCGCTCCAATCGGTTCAGACCTACGCGAACCTGATTTTGCAACAGTTCTCCAACAGAGCGCACCCGACGATTCCCCAGGTGATCGATATCGTCAACGTTGCCAATATCAAACTCTAGGTTGATGAGGTAATCAATCGCGGCTAGGATATCCTGGGGCGTGAGAACCCGCACCGAATCAGGAACACTGAGTCGCAGCTTGCGGTTCAACTTGTATCGACCTACACGACCCAAGTCATACCGCTTTGGATCAAAGAAGCGTGAGTCCAGAAGCTGCTGACCCCCTGAAACCGTGGGAGGCTCCCCTGGACGCAGCTTCCGGTAAAGTTCCATCAGCGCTTCTTCTTCGCTGAATTGACCTTCCTTTTCAATCGTCTTTTGGAAATATTCTGGGTGGCGAAGGGCATCAAAGATTTCGCCATCACTCAGCCCCAGCGCTTTTAACAAGACTTGCGCCGAAAGTTTGCGGGTCTTATCGATGCGTACCCATACCAGATCGTTCTTGTCCGTTTCAAACTTCAACCATGCGCCACGGTTGGGAATTAGGCTAGCGTTGTAAACCCGACGTCCGTTCTTGTCCGTTTCTGCCTTGTAGTAAACTCCAGGACTACGTACAATTTGGTTAACAATGACTCGCTCAGCCCCGTTGATAATAAAGGTTCCACGGTCAGTCATCAGGGGCAAGTCGCCAATAAAGACCTCTTGCTCCTTAATCTCACCCGTCTCTTTATTAATCAAGCGGGTAGGGACATACATTTGTACTGCATAGGTTGCATCGCGGCGCTTTGCCTCGTCAACGCTATATTTCGGACGCTTGAGCTTGTAATCTTTGCCCAAGAAATGCAGCTCTAACTTACCTGTGTAGTCTGTAATGGGGGAGTAACTGTTTAATTCCTCAGTTAGTCCTTCTTCGAGGAACCATCGGAAGCTGGATCTTTGGATTTCAACAAGGTCTGGTAGAGTGAATGCAGGGATGCTCTGGGTTAAGTTCGTCATGCGTCTCCTCTAATAGGTCACGCCCTAGGCAAGTGTAAAAGTTTACAGATAAATGTGAAATGCGTCAACAGCATTAGTCCTCTAAGACACAGTAAGAGAACTAATGCTGGAGATGAGCGGGGGTATCCAAAAGCGCCAAATCAAACTGATTCAGAATCGATTCCAATGCAGCGTCACGGTCCTTATTCAACAGAGGAGCAACTCGGAAAAGGGTCATCGCTAAAGGCTGATAGGCTTACTGAGCAGCGAGATAAACGAATGCTTCTTAGGCTGCGGTAAGCATAAGGGTAAGTACAACGCGCAATATTATCATAGCGGATCTTGACAAAAGGCTGTACTAAGCATTATGCACCACAAATCTAGTAACGATCCGCAATTCGGGATATTTTCACTATTCAGCTCCGAGTTGACACAGCAGGTGAAGATATTGATTGCCTGACACACCTGGGATTGACTATATCAAGCTGGGAGCTTAAATAACGAACAGGCATTGCGTGTCGTTTGGGAAGCCAACTGTTCTAGAGATACGCCCCTAAGCCCACTCAAATACTCGGCAACGTAACGAACGTATGCTGGCTGATTGCGGCGATCGCCCCGCTTGGGCACAGGAGCCAGAAACGGACAGTCGGTTTCAATCAGGAGGCGATCGCCTGGAACCATACGCGCCGACGCCTGCACCTCCTGAGCGTTTTTGAATGTCACGATTCCGCTAAAGCTGATGAAAAAACCCAAGTCCAAAAACCACCGTGTTTCCTCCGGAGTACCGCTCCAGCAATGCATGACGCCCTGTACAGCACCCTGAGTTTCCCAGAATGAGGTCAGAAGCTGAGCCATTTCCTTAGCGGCATCCCGACAGTGGATGATCACGGGTAAATCCAGGAATCGCGCAATTTGGAGTTGCGCCTCAAACGCTGTCTTCTGTTGAGCGATGTTGTCTGCCTTGTAGAAATCTAGACCTGTTTCTCCAATAGCAACAACGCGGGAATCAGACTGAGCCAAGCGCTGAATTTCAGCTTGAGTATCAGACGACCACTGATTCACATCAAGCGGATGCAGCCCTACCGCAAAAAACAGCTCTGGAAATCGATCAGCCAATGCCTGAATTGAATGGAACTCTGAAGGCTCCACACAAGAATGCACAAGACGAAAGACACCTGCATCTCGCCACGCTTGGGCGATCGCATCTAAGTCCGGCTGGAAAACATCAAAATTAATATGAACGTGGGTGTCGATCAGCTGCATGCAACTACGCTAGCGAAACAAGGATCTCAATAACGACGATCTGCCTAGGATGCAGCGGCAGTTTGAGTCTTGATTGCTTTCGCTAAACGAGCTTTCTTACGGGCACCCGTATTGGGATGAAGAACGCCACGCTTGACCGCCTTATCAATCTTGCTGTATGCGGCTGCAAGACGCTGATCTACCGTTTCCTTCTGGTCAGGCGTAGGGTTGGTAGAATACGCTTCAGCGGCAGCAAGACAAGACTTAGATAATGTTTTGACAGCAGACTTATAGGATTTGTTACGAAGCCGATTGCGTTCCGCAATCTCGATACGCTTCATCGCAGACTTAATATTTGCCACAGAAAGACCCCTCTGTCTTTATTTTCCACGGATTCACTATCATAGCAAATATTGGGACAAACGACGCAGATGATCAGTAACAGATGTCTTTGAATTCTGCATGACTGACTGAGAATACAGGTTAAGCTAGACACAGGATAATTTCCTAACGATCTGACTGCCGAAGTTCGAGTCATTCTGACTGAATGTTGTAGATGTCGGGTTTCGTTAACCCCGTTCTCACCCGCCCATGGCAATGCTTCGAATTATTTCTCAATCTTCTGATGCCTTAGCAGAGTTGCGTCGAATTTGCGATCGCACGCACGATGACCAGGTCTTTAACAAAGAGGCGACCGTTCGGGAAATCATCCAGGCGGTGCGTCGCCAAGGGGACAAGGCATTATTGCATTTCACCGAAGAATTTGATCAACAAACGTTGAAGCCGGAGGAGCTGAAAGTCAGTGGCTCTGAGATGGAGGCTGCCTATCAGCACGTTTCGAAAGATCTCCTGGACGCTATTCGGATGGCATGTCGTAATATCGAGGCGTTTCACCGTCAGCGCGTTCCCAAAAGCTGGGTTCAGTTCAGCGACCCAAATATTGTATTGGGCAAACGATATACGCCTGTAGACCGGGCGGGAATCTATGTTCCAGGTGGACAGGCGGCCTACCCTAGTACCGTTTTGATGAATGCGATTCCGGCAAAGGTTGCCCAGGTTCCCCGAATTGTGATGGTGACACCTCCAGGGCGAGAAAAAACTGTTAACCCGGCGGTCTTAGTGGCAGCACAAGAAGCTGGTATTCAAGAGATTTATCGCGTGGGGGGATCCCAGGCGATCGCCGCGCTGGCCTACGGCACCGCAACCATTCCCAAAGTTGACGTGATTACGGGGCCCGGCAACATTTACGTGATGTTGGCCAAGAAGCTGGTGTACGGAACCGTCGGCATCGATTCTTTGGCAGGTCCCTCGGAGGTACTCATCATTGCAGACAGCTATGCCAATCCCACCTACATCGCGACGGATTTACTCGCCCAAGCCGAGCATGATCCGATGGCAGCAGCAATTTTGATTACCACGGATAACGATCTTGCCCAAAAGGTCGCGGACGAAGTGGAACGGCAGTTGATTAACCATCCGCGTCGCTTACTGACGGAAAAGGCGATCGCCCATTACGGGGTCGTGATTGTGGTGGACTCGTTAGAAACCGCCGCCGAACTGTCCAATGCCTTTGCCCCCGAACACCTAGAACTTGAAGTCGCGGATCCCTGGAGTTTAATGGAGCACATTCGCCATGCGGGTGCCATTTTCCTAGGCTCGTCAACACCGGAAGCTGTGGGCGACTATCTAGCAGGGCCAAACCATACCCTACCCACGTCTGGAGCGGCTCGTTACGCTTCCGCCCTAGGCGTTGAAACCTTTATGAAGCACTCCAGCATTATTCACTACTCTCCGGAAGCCCTGCAAAAAACAGCCCATGCGATTGATGTACTCGCAACGGCAGAAGGCTTAGCCTCCCACGCGGAGTCGGTTCGGATTCGGACAAGCGATTCTGGTACTGGATCGCAACCCGATGACCAGTCTCCTTCTACCGCTTCCAACGCTTAAGCCATTGTCCTGTTTTCATTCGGTTTGGCAATTATGGATTTGGTGCTGGCATCTGCTGTTTTACCAAGTAGTCCTTTAGACGAAGCAAGCCAAACGTTTGCCCTAAATTAAGCGGTAACAGGGACACACCTTCTAAATCCGACTGAATCCAGCCATCGCCCCAGTGCCAGCTATGGAATCCATCAATGCCCTGACTCAGCAGGAAACGGATGCTGAGGCTATCAACGGCATCCACCTTATGATGAATGGAAATGGGGCCAATCCAACTGGTAAGCGAATCTCCCACGTTTAAGCTGGCTACATTCATGTTTGACAATGTTTGAGGCCACATCCAGTGCCTCAAATGTTCAGGACGGGTGAGGACATCTCGAATAGTCGATTCAGATGCATTCACCTCGATACGGAGATTGCTTTGCTGGAACGTGCCAAACATAGGGTTTTCAGGATCGCGATCCGCTATAACATTAATCGTTCCTTTAGTATGACAGACCCACTTTTGGACTGTGCCATCTAGAAGCGAATTGACCCTCTAGAATAGATGAAGGGCTGTTAAGAAGTATGTAGAGGTTTCATGGCAGATCAACTCATTCGGGCAACGGCGGCAAATGGAGGTATTCGGGCTGTTGGGGTGATTACGACTCGGTTAACCGAGGAAGCGCAACAGCGTCATGATCTGTCCTACGTTGCGACGGCTGCTCTAGGGCGCGCCATGACGGCTGGATTGCTCTTGGCATCCAATATGAAAACGCCAGAGTCGCGCGTAAATCTGCGGTTTAACGGCAATGGTCCCCTTGGGGTTGTCATGGTCGATGCGGGACTCGACGGAACCGTTCGTGGCTATGTCGGAAATCCTGGAATCGAGTTACCCCCCACCGCAAACGGGAAATTAGATGTAGGTGCTGCCGTAGGTTCCCAGGGATTTCTCTACGTGGTGCGAGATGTGGGGCACGGATACCCCTACTCCAGCACGGTTGAACTGTGTACGGGTGAAATTGGGGAAGACGTCGCCCACTACCTAGCAACCTCAGAGCAAACGCCATCGGCGCTGACGCTGGGAGTATTTACTGAAGCCCAAGGCGTGACTGCAGCCGGGGGATTGCTGGTTCAGATTCTGCCAAAGGCGGCGGTAGACGAACTCCTCGTTGAGATTTTGCAGTCGCGGTTGGAAAGTCTAGCTGGCTTCACTTCGTTATTGCGAGAAGGCCAAACCCTGCCTCAAATTCTAGAAAGTCTTCTCGGAGATATGGGTTTGGAGATCTTCCCTGAAACGCAGATGTTGCAGTTTAACTGCGACTGTTCTTTCGATCGCGTCATGGGTGCCCTAAAGATTTTAGGAACCGATGAACTAGAAGACATGATTGCGAAAGACGAGGGCGCGGAGGCCATCTGTCAATTTTGCAATGAGAACTATCGAGCAAACTCAACAGAACTCCGCCAACTGATCGAAGAGTTAAAAGTCGAGTCTTCCCGGTAGTCAGAGGATGGAGCGAGATTATCGTTCGAAATGTTGCCTCATGCCAGCGTCTGGGAGTCTGGTTGTTTGTGCCAGTTTTAAATTTTGGCTTTTCAGTTTTGAGTTGAAAACTGCAGCGCTGTGATTTGTCCCCTAAGCTTATATCACTGGCTCAAAGACGGTAGAAAGCTCACCAGAGACGGGAACAGAATAATCAAGGTTAGGACGAAAAGCTGGACCAGGATGAAGGGAATCACGCCTCGGTAGATTTGGCGCGTGGTAATTTCTGGCGGCGCAACGCCGCGCAAGTAGAAAAGGGCAAAGCCAAATGGTGGAGTGAGAAAAGAGGTTTGGATATTTGCCCCTAACACAACGCCAAACCAAACCAAGTCCATGTTGAGCTGTTGAGCGACAGGCGCAAGCAGCGGAACGACGATAAAGGCGATTTCGAAGAAGTCGATAAAAAAGCCCAAGACGAAAACGACGAACATACTGACTGCTAGGAAGCCTGCCACACCGCCAGGGAGGTTGCTCATGGCATCGAAAATAAAGCGATCGCCATTCAGTCCTCGAAACACCAGGCTAAAGGCTGTGGAACCGAGGAGAATCAACATCACCATGCTGGTCGTTTTCAGCGTAATGTCACAGACGTGTCCTAACTCCTGCCAACTCAACTTTCGGTTCAAAAAGGCTAGGGCGATCGCCCCAACGGCACCAATGGCCCCTGCTTCCGTCGGGGTGGCAACGCCGAAAAAGATGCTGCCTAAAACTAACAAGATCAGCAGTGTGGGCGGGATCATAACCTGAAACACCTGCTTAGCCAGCACCTTACCCGGGATATTTAGCACTTCATCCGGTAGGGGCGGTGCGAGGTCAGGGCGAATATTGGACACAATCAGCACATGCAGCGCAAATGCTCCTGCCATCATCAAGCCCGGAATTACAGAACCAATAAACAAGTCCCCCACCGAAACGCCTAGCTGATCGCCAAGCACGACGAGCACAATACTGGGGGGAATAATTTGCCCTAACGTTCCAGAGGCGGCAATGATCCCAGCCGATAGCTCTTTGTTGTATCCGTAGCGCAGCATGGTAGGCAAAGAAATTAATCCCATCGCCACCACCGTTGCAGCGACCACCCCCGTCGTGGCCGCCAGCAAGGCACCCACCAGCACAACCGCCAACGCCAATCCTCCTCGGAGGCGTCCGAACAAGATCCCCATCGTTTCAAGCAGGCGCTCGGCAATGCCGGAACGCTCCAGCATTGATCCCATAAAGATGAAGTAGGGAATAGCCAGCAACGTGACGTTGTTCATGATGCCGAAGATCCGCTGCGGCATAGCTGTTAAAAACACAGGGTCAAAGACGCCTAAGCTAATGCCAATGATGCTAAAGAGGATGGCGACCCCGCCCAAGCTAAACGCGACCGGATAGCCGATCGCCAAAAACATCAAGGCTCCTAGGAACATACAGGGGCCTAGCCATTCATAGGGCAGTGTCATGGTGGGAGGCTCCTGAATCGTTGGACTGAGGTGAAGGGCTGTGTCCAGTTAGAATTGCGAGGTTTTTGATCGCCTCGGAAATGCCTTGGAGAATCAGCAGCACAAAACCGACAATAATCATGCTTTTAATGGGGTAGCGAGGCAATCCTCCCGGATCAGGCGACATTTCCCAAATCTGCCAAGAGGCCACGACCGACTGCCAGGAAAACCAAATCACCATCACGCAGAATGGAATGAGCAGAAAGAGAGAACCCAACAAATTGGCGATCGCCCGCTGCTTGCGCGACCAAGTACTATAAAGCACATCAACTCGGACGTGTTCGTTATGGCGCAGGGTGTAGGCAGCCCCCAGCAAGAAGACCAAATCAAAGAGATACCACTGGCCTTCCAAAAGCGCATTGGAACTTAGGTTTCTTCGCAGTAGATAGCCCCCGTAGCGGCCAATCACGTTCCAAACGCCTAGTCCAATCATCAGTAGAACGAGCCAAGACGCGAGCCGTCCGATCCCTTCGTTTAACCTGTCAATCCACCGTGAAAATCGAAGCAGCGTTTGCATGCCGCGCGGTGCCTTCAGCATTGTGCTGTAGTATTGTATCGCTTGAGTTCAAAGTGCTTGAGTTGCGTTTAGACTTCTTCAGAACTGGGCTGTGAGCGATGGGTAAAACTACGCGCTCTTCGTTGGTTGTTGATCTATCCATATCTTGCGAAACGCAACGGACTCTAAATATTTGTGACTCATTTTGGGCGGTTTGTCGGAAATGTAAATCGCTGAGAGTCTTTTCAGTCAGGGATTTGAACGATCGCCCTTCCAGAAATATTTGAGAGAGCCAAGCAGGAGCGATCGCCCACAAACCCCATCTCTCTGCAACAATCAAAAACAGCCTTATTCTCAAAGCCTTAGCCAATTCTTGCCTCAGCGATTGAACCTCGCACCTCAAAAGGGAGATCCTTTTTTATGAAATTGGCTTACTGGATGTACGCTGGCCCCGCCCATATTGGTACGCTGCGGATTGCCAGCTCATTCAAGAACGTTCACGCAATTATGCACGCCCCACTGGGCGACGACTATTTCAACGTAATGCGCTCCATGCTAGAGCGGGAACGGGATTTTACACCAGTAACCGCTAGTATTGTCGATCGCAATGTGCTGGCTCGTGGATCCCAGGAAAAAGTTGTCGATAACATTGTGCGGAAAGATCATGAGGAACATCCCGATTTGATCGTGCTCACCCCAACCTGTACCTCCAGCATTTTGCAAGAAGACTTGCAGAACTTTGTGGAACGTGCCCAGTTGGAAGCCCAAAGCGATGTTTTGTTGGCCGATGTGAATCACTATCGGGTCAACGAACTCCAGGCTGCCGATCGCACCCTCCAGCAAATTGTGCAGTTTTACATTGAAAAAGCCCGAAAAAAAGGAGATCTCGCAACGGAGAAAACCGAAACCCCTTCGGTGAACATCATCGGTATTTCGACGCTGGGCTTTCACCACAACCACGATCGCACCGAATTAACGCGGCTGATGGCGGATCTGGGGATCACGGTCAATGCGATTATTCCCGACGGCGCATCGGTACACGAGCTGAAGAACTTACCCCGTGCCTGGTTTAACCTGGTGCCCTATCGCGAACTGGGTCGGATGACGGCCGACTATTTGACCCAGGAGTTTGGGATGCCGTGTGTCGATATTGCGCCGATGGGCGTTGTCGAAACCGCCCGCTGCATCCGCGCCATGCAAAAAATCCTGAACGACCAAGGCGCAACCGTGGATTATGAATCCTTTATCCACGATCAAACCCTCTACGTGTCCCAGGCTACCTGGTTCTCTCGCTCGATTGACTGTCAGAACCTAACTGGGAAGAAGGCAGTAGTCTTTGGCGATAACACCCACGCCGCCGCCTTAACCAAAATCCTGGCACGGGAGATGGGCATTCACGTTGTCCTTGCTGGAACCTACTGTAAGTACGATGCCGACTGGTTTAGAGAACAGGTTAGTGAGTACTGCGACTCGGTTTTGATCAGCGATGACAATGCTGAAATTGGGGATGCGATCGCCCGTTTAGAACCCGCCGCCATCTTCGGCACCCAGATGGAGCGCCATGTCGGTAAACGGCTTGATATTCCCTGCGGCGTGATTGCGGCACCGATTCATATTCAAAACTTCCCCATCGGCTACAAGCCGTTTATGGGCTATGAGGGCACAAACCAAATCGCCGATCTGGTCTACAACTCCTTTACGCTGGGCATGGAGGATCACCTGCTGGAAATCTTTGGCGGTCACGATACGAAAGAGGTGATTACCAAGACGATGACCGCAGACTCCGATCTGGCGTGGAGTAAGGATGGCTTGGAAGAGCTGAACCGGATTCCGGGCTTTGTGCGCGGTAAAGTGAAGCGGAACACCGAGAAGTTCGCGCGGGAGCGGGGCATTGGTCAAATCACGGCTGAAGTCCTGTATGCCGCCAAAGAAGCCGTCGGAGCCTAGATAAGGCTGAGTTTCACAGTTTTAAGTAGAGAGCATGAACCCGCAACCGTCAGCAATTGGCCGTTGTGGGTTTTTGTTGGTCTGTTTTTCACTCTGTCCCAATACAGTTTGAGGCGATCGCCCCCATAACAGTGACAAGAAACGCCACTGTAACCGAAACAATTCGTTAACCCTGTATCTACTCATTCCCCTAGCGGCGAGCGACACTAGAAGTAGGACATCCATCAGGACTGAGTCCAAGCCCTTCAACGGGATCGGGCGATCGCTCCCTAAGAGCAGATCGATCAATGTCGGCAGGTCGGTTTGGGCGAGTTACTGTGCGCGTGCGCTATGTTCTACAAATTTCTTTCATCGAATGTATCAAGCAATTGCTTTGATTGTTCGAGCGGCAATGTCTACAGTGAACCTATTGAACGTATTAACTCACTCATGACCCCAGGAGGTCGCCATGGTCAATTCATCCGCAAATTTTCCCAACTCTTCCGTTCCTGCTTCTCCTAATACAACCAAGTCCGTAGCTCGAAATCCTATTCTTCGGGCTATTCAAGGGTTCTGGAGATTTAGCAAGTTCTACGGTGAATTTATGTCTATTCCTATTCGGGAGCGGAAAATTCGCCACTAGATTTTCCTAGCAAACTCCATCTTGGCTTGGACACTACAAAGTCATTGCCCTGTTGTTATCTCTCAAACCCAGCATCTGCGTAGACTGCAAGGATCTCGATGCTCACCATGCTGACGGATTCGGAATAACAGTAGGGCTTTCCCCCATAGAGACTGTTATCCCCCCAGCAACTACGCACTAAAACTCAATTCATCCAGAGTTATGTGTCCACCCAGGCAGGATAGGGTAATTCGGTGGATATTGGCGGCAGTCAAGCTGAGTTTTGCGTTAGGAGGAATCTGAGAATCTGATCCGCCAAGATTTGGCTCTTCCATCTCAACATGGGCCACCGGGCGATCGCACGCATCGAAGGCCGACAACACCAGCCGCCGCGAGCTGGTTACAAAACTATTGACACAGGATACCGGGGAATGGAATTTTGCCTCAATCCAACCCGCACGAGGCGCACCCATCACAACCATCTTTCCAGCGCGGGTTGGGAATGCCGGATTTGAAGGCTGAAGGGCGATCGCATTTTGGAACGAAACCCCCCACTTTTCATACTGATGTTCCAAAATCTCAAACTGCTGTAAATCTTGCATATCAAGACGCACACAGCAATCACGGAACTTGGTTGATACAAGCTCAGCACCTGATGTATCAATCCGTTGAAAAGAGGACAGATCCGGA
The DNA here is from genome assembly GCA_015272205.1 of Synechococcales cyanobacterium T60_A2020_003. Classification (NCBI taxonomy): domain Bacteria; kingdom Bacillati; phylum Cyanobacteriota; class Cyanophyceae; order Synechococcales; species Synechococcales cyanobacterium T60_A2020_003. Next base: position 12,973 of record JACYMB010000087.1, read on the forward strand.
GTCTGAGATGGCTTGAGGTCGTCTACAAAAGCGGATTCAAGGCGAGTTGAATCATTTGCCGAATATTTCGTCGGGTTGGGCATATTCCCCTCCGCAAACGCGTGATGGTGATGAATCAAAACTGCTGAAACATCAACTGATTTGTGGTTAAAGCACCCGACTCGCGAGCAAGGCTAGTTCCATCGCAGATGGCGTCAAAACCAAACCATGGCTTGCTTCAAGTATCGCTGATTTGATCGAGAGAGAATAACCTACACAGTTCAACTAGTTGGGGTGAGCGATCGCTCAACAGCTTGAAACTGTAGGGATTTGTTCGGATGTGTCTACACCTTCATTCCGGACTCTTTACAGAATCTCCTGTTTAGTGTACCTAATCTTTGTTAAGTTTTTATTGAAGACGATACAAAACGATAGGTATTTTTGCAATCACGCCGGATTGGCTGCAGCGTTTACTCGGCTTTACGCTCTGCTGTAGAGTCCTCTTTAGTCTGAGTTGTGCTATTTGAGGCATTTG
>JACYMB010000088.1 GCA_015272205.1 Synechococcales cyanobacterium T60_A2020_003
GGATTCGCAAAGACCACGCCCCGCAGACCATGAGCTTATTGCGACAGATTGCGTTATTTGGAGAGTGGGGAAACAGTAGAGGCTGGTGAGCCGGAGGGGGCAGAGGAACTGTTGCCTGTACCGGAGTTTGCCCAAGCGGTGCAGCTTACGGTGAGTGAGATTTTTGATTGGCTGAAGGAATAAGCTCTGAGCGTTCACGCAATATGCCTTACATCTGAACGTAGATGTAGGCCGGGTAGAACGCAGTGGAACCCGACAATATACAAACTTCAGATTACAAACGAGGTGAGCGTTGGGTTACGCATTTGCTTCGTTCAGTCTACTGGCTACACTTAAAATTATCGAATACGGCAATTTATTGTCAGATAAAACAATGGCTATTGCAACGAATCAACCTGCATATCAGAGTTCGCTTAGTGTTGAAGAGTTTCTGGCCTATTATGGTGGCGATAACCGCTACGAGCTGATTGATGGAGAAGTATTTGACGTGGAACCTACAGGTATTCATGAAGAGGTTGCCGCGTACATTACTACAAAACTTTGCGTTCAAATCGACACAATCGGCTTACCCTGGTTTATCCTTCAGCGAGGACTCTTGCGCCCCTCCAGCAGCGGTATGACGGCCTTTCGCCCTGATGTCGCAGTGATTGATAGAGAAGAACTGGTCAATGAACCGTTTTGGGCGGAGCAATCGATTTTGACCTCAGGTTGCTCGATCCGGTTTGTAGCGGAGGTAGTGAGTAGTAACTGGCAGAATGATTATGCCCGAAAGGTGGAGGATTACGCCGTTTTAGGTATCCCTGAATATTGGATTGTGGATTATGCCGGATTAGGAGGCACTCGCCACATTGGAAAGCCGAAACAACCCACGCTTTCGATTTGCACGCTGATCGATGGAGAGTATGGGATTCAGCAATTTCGGGGTAATGAGCCTATCATCTCTCAAATATTTCCAGACCTAAATTTGAGGGCTGATCAGGTGTTGAACGCTAGCCGGACATGAGTATTTCAGATCCCCGGCTTCTTCTGTGGCGTAGCAAGGGGGGGCGCAATTACAAAAGAAGCCGGGGATCTATAAAGCCAAAAAATTTTTTAGGCGCTCCGCGCCAAGGGAAAAGAAAAAAGAGAATAGGGCAAAAGGGCTATAGGGTAAAGGGCTAGGGTAAAGTCCTCGGAGAACCACAGACCACCCGAAACCCGAAAGAGTCGCTTTGATAGCCGGGAGCGACCCGAAGGCGGACAGCGGAACGGCAGACCCCAGGAACGCCATACCAGGAACCGCCCCGCAACGACCTATCGCTTGCCCCGCCTACGTTCCAAGCACTTCCATCCGTAGGTGCTTCTTCATAGTTCTCATGCCAGTAATCCAAACACCACTCCCAGACATTGCCGTGCATATCGTACAAACCAAAGGCATTGGGCGGAAAACTACCCACATCCGTTGTTTGTTCCCTATAAATTCCTTTTGGCCCTTGGCCATAGTTTCCCGGATAGACCGTGCCTTCATAGGTCCAACCCGTGCCGCAATAGTTGGCTAAATCAGTGGTGATCGTTTCGCCAAAATGAAACGGTGTCGTCGTTCCCGCTCGGCAGGCATATTCCCACTCCGCCTCGCTGGGTAATCGATACTCTCGTCCCGTCGTCTTTGACAGACGGGCACAAAACTCTACGGCCTCGAACCAACTTACGCGTTCCACTGGACGATTTAACCCTTTAAAGCCTGTCGGGTCAGGGTTCAACTCGAGCTTAACTTGGGGGAGGAGCGCTACCTGCTTCCATTGAGCTTGGGTCACTGGAAATTTGCCCATCCAGAAAGAGGGCACCTTCACCTGATGCTGTGGACGTTGGCTTTCATCACTCTCAGGTTCACCTTCCGGTGCGCCCATCTTGAACGTGCCTCCCGGAATCGCCACCATCTCCAGCATCACCCCTGCCCCCAAGTCCTCTGTAAAGTACTCGGCTCTGCCCCGGCGAGTCGTTGTAATCACCTTGGGCCTCCCCATTCCCAGAAGCCCAGTCTTTTCCACCCGCTCAATCGTGACAATGTCAAATTCAAAGGTTGGGTTTGAGGGTTTGGCTAGAGGAGGAGGGGGTTGGGAGATAGAAGAAGAAGGTTTACCATCTCGACTACCAGATTTTTCGGTCGGCGAGGGGTGAGAGGATAAGTCTACGGTCGGTTGGGGCTGAGCAGACCCAAGCGCCAGACGTTCGATCGCCTCAATCGCCTTTGAATCTGCCGGAGAAACCGCTAATACCCGAATCCACAATTGCTTTGCCACTTGATAATTTCGCCTGACCTCCGCCGATAATGCATCATTTTTCAGCGTCACAATATCCGCCAAATTTGCCCGCCGGGGCAGCAAAATCAAGTGATATTTGGTGGGGGGCTCGACAAATCCATAGGGGGTCTGAAGCGGCTTATTGAAGTCCTGGCTAATCTGCGGTACACGATTTCGCAAGCGCTGATATAGCCGCTCCACCGTGGCGCAATTGCCCTCGCCTTCCAGCCGCAAACTTTCCAGCAGCACATGGGTAAAGGCTCCCTGCTGCAACTCCTCAATTTCGTAGGAGGCTTCACGGGGACTACAGGAAAACAGCGTAATCACCCCCTGCTGCTTTTCCTCACCCATGCCCAGCCCGTCGCGGCGTCCCCCTCGGCGGCACGCATCGATGAACAAAATCACATTATCCGCACCACATCGCCGCAACCGTTCCGTCACCCAATGCAGCGGCAACGCCGTACTTTCCAGATCGCCCGGATCACCATCAATGGGAATGAGATAATCGCGTTCATCAAGCCTTGGTTGAGGCTGGATTAGTGCGGCAGATCAAAACTCCAACGATTGGAGAGGGAATTCAGCAACCCCTAATTCCGGTTCAAGGGGAGGCTATTTTTCAAACCATTGTTAGAGAACGGCGTATGAATTAAACGTAGCGGCAGCTAATGAGGGTTTATTTGTTGAGAATCCTAACGATTATCTGTAGGTTGATGGCATCAATCCCTGCGGGTCGATTCCCCGCCGCTCTGCGGCGTAAAATGCCAGGATGAGTGAGTACATCCATAAAAGCCATAACGTTACCGTTTTGCTCTACCAC
>JACYMB010000089.1 GCA_015272205.1 Synechococcales cyanobacterium T60_A2020_003
CGGGTTACAGTACTGCTTGCCAGCCATTGGCCCCGGGAAGATGGAACCTACGATGCGACGGTTCTCTATAGCGCTAACTGGGACTTTCAGGGACGAGCACAGTACCGCGACCGACGGGCGATCGCGATTACCTATGATGTTGCCCGCTTGCTCAAGGATCGCCCCTTTGAAAAAATCAGATGGGAGTTTGAGTTCACCTCGTCTGCTAAGCATATGATGGGTGCAGACTTTCGGGATGCAGAGGTTCTAGATTCGCACGCTAAGCGACCAGAAGCACGGTTAAAAGTGTCGCGTCAGACTGCTCGACAGCGAGTTGCGAGCTTACGACGATAGGCTGATACTAGGTTTGAGTTTCGAGAGTTCAGGTTTGCGTGGGCGATGCATTGCGCTATCAGCGATGCCAGCCTTGGATCGGTAACTGTCATTTCAAAAACGGGTATGAGTCACCTTATTGATCCAAAAACAGCCAACGATAGCCCCTCCAAGCCATAGCAGGAAGCTCCAACGAGTCAGGGCGATCGCCTGCTGAACGCGATCGCGGGTAAGCGGAACGATCGGATCACCGAGCAGCGGTTTCTCTTTGATTACTCCCCGATAGGTATTGACGCCACCCATCTGCACACCCAACGCAGCCGCGTAGGCACACTCGCTCCATCCGGCATTGGGGCTGGGGTCTTTGGGTGCGTCTCGAACACAGAGCCGCAAAACCCTTTGAGGCGTCCCTGACAACAACGCAACCGTCAGAACCGTCAGCCGACAGGGAATCCAGGTTAGGTAATCTTCAAACCGAGCGCTGAACCAGCCTAAATCCGTATAGGGGGGGTCCTTGTAGCCCACCATTGAATCTAAGGTACTCGCAGCTTTGTAGGCCAGCGCTAGGGGAGCTGATCCCATGGGTAAAAATGCACCAACAATCGCGTAGAACAGCGGAGCCATGACGCCATCGGTGGCATTCTCGGTGACCGTTTCCAGGACTGCCCTCAAAATCTCCGGTTCCGAAAGCGATTCGGTATCCCGGCCTACGTAACGGCTCAGACGCGATCGCGCCGCATCAAGATTTTTAGGATCAAGGGCATTGAGCACCTCTTCCGCCGCAGAACGCAAACTCCGTCCGGCAAAGCAACTGGCCAACATCACACTTTCGACACCGACTCCCAGAACCGGATGAAGGGCATAGGCGATTGCTCGAGTTCCCCAGGCGATCGCTCCCGTTCCTACAATCGTCACCAAACCGAGGATCACTCCAGCAAACTTGAGCGATCGCGGCGTAGTCAACCGTTTCAAAACAATGCGGCTATAGAACCCAATCCATGCCCCAATCACCTGCACCGGATGGAGCCAGTTCCACGGGTCGCCAATGAGGAAATCCAACAGAGCGGCGATCGCCAGCACTGAAATCTGCGCTAGTTCCATCCCTGCTGCGCCTGATTCAGCACATAGGCCGATACATCAAGAATCTCCTGTTCGGTGAGAGAGTCTTTATAGGCAGACATGGGCATTTTGCCATTGCGAACCAGATTGGCGATCGCCTCTACTGAGTCTCGATGGTTGCGCTGGAGTGCCTTTAGCTTCAGCGTCTTTCCACGCCGAATAATATTGCCGCCGTGGACATGGCACCCCACACACTGCGCCTCAAAAATAAGCTGACCATTGCCCAAGGCGAGGCCGCCAAACTCTCCTTCTGCCCGCACTGGCGCGTGCAAGAAAACAAGACTGAGAAATCCGATCAGTCCAATCATGAGAAGTGTGCGAATCATTCGCTTAATCCTTTGCTTTCGGCTCGTAAGTAGATTTAACGTACAGTTCCTTCAACTGCTGGTCATCCACCGTTGAGGGGGCATTCGTGAGCAGACAGCGAGCCTGTTGGGTCTTCGGAAAGGCAATGGTGTCCCGAATCGACTCTTCCCCAGCCAGCAGCATCACTAGGCGATCGATGCCGTAGGCGATCCCCCCGTGGGGTGGGGTGCCGTATTCAAACGCCTCGAGCAAGAAGCCAAATTTGTTGTATGCCTCTTCTTGGGAAAGGCCGATGGTTTCAAACACCTGCGCTTGCAAATCGGGTTGATAGATTCGGAGACTGCCTCCCCCAATTTCAAAGCCGTTGAATACGAGGTCGTAGGCTTGGGCACGAGCTGTCTTGAGGTCGTGGGCATCGTCGGGATAGGGAGCGGTAAACGGATGGTGGAGGGCTTCCAGTCGCTTCTCGTCGGCATTCCACTCAAACATGGGGAACTCCACCACCCAGAGCAGGTTGAGGGCGGTTTCGTCAATCAGCTTCAGTTCCCGTGCCACAAATTGACGGAGGCGATCGAGGGTCTTGTTGACGGTGGCGATATCCGCCGCGGCAAATAGCAAGAGATGCCCTGGCTTTGCTCCTGTCCGGGCTAGAAGTTCTGCTTTCTGGTTTTCCGTGAGGTTGTCTTTGATCGCGCCGATGGTATCAATCTCGCCGCCGTCGCGTACTCGGATGTAGGCCAGTCCCTTGGCTCCCGCTTCGGTCGCTTCTTTAAAAATGTCGCCACCGGGTTTGATGCGAACGTTGGAGATGGCGTCGTTACCGTTGGGAATGGGCAGGACTTTGACCATACCCCCAGCGGCGATCGCCCCGGAAAAGACCTTAAAGCCCGAATCTTTCATCAGGTCAGAGACATCGACTAATTCCAAGCCATAACGAGTATCAGGCTTATCGCTGCCGTAGCGATCCATGGCCTCGGCGTAGGTCAGGCGCGGAAAGGGACGAGGCAGGTCAATGCCTTTAACCGCTTTGAAAATGCTGGCAACCAGAGCTTCATTCAGTTCCAGAATTTCGTCCTGGGTCATGAAGCTCATTTCCATGTCAAGCTGGGTAAATTCCGGCTGGCGATCGGCGCGGAGATCCTCATCGCGGAAGCAGTGGGCGACTTGGTAGTAGCGATCGCACCCCGCCACCATCAGCAACTGTTTGAAAAGCTGAGGCGATTGGGGCAGCGCAAACCACTCCCCCGGATTCACGCGGCTAGGAACGAGGTAATCCCGCGCCCCTTCGGGGGTGGATCGCGTCAGTACGGGGGTTTCTACTTCCATGAATCCCTGCTCGTCTTCCAAAAAGCGGCGAACCGCTTTGATCACGTCATGGCGCAAGCGTAAGTTCCGGCTCATCCGTTCGCGGCGCAGGTCAAGATAGCGATACTTTAGGCGCAAATCTTCCCGCACAGACTCGGTTTCGGCGCTAGATACTTGGAACGGCAGCTGCTTGCGAACCGCATTCAGGATCTCAATGGTATCGGCGTAAATTTCGACCGCTCCCGTCGGCAGTTTGGGATTTAGCGATTCCGCAGGCCGTTGCGTCACCCGTCCCGTGATTTTAACCACATACTCATTGCGTAAATCCCCGGCTAGGGTGTAGGAGTCTGGTGTTCGTTCGGGATCGCTGACAATTTGGCTAATGCCCGTGCGATCGCGCAGGTCAAGAAAGATAACGCCGCCATGATCGCGCCGCCGATCTACCCATCCGCACAAGGTCACCGTTTTGCCAATATGTTCAGGTCGAAGTTGACCACAGTAATGGGTACGCATAGATCTAAATTCGGGGTGGAAATGGCTCTTTCAAGACTAACGAAACTTTTCCATTATCTACACTTTGGAACCTTTAGAAAAGCAAAGAGTCGTAAAGCACATTTTGAGATTTGGAAAATCCGTTGGAATCCTGGAGAAACGCTGTTCGAGTTTGAGGGACAAATGCGCGGTGATTTGTTCAACTCACGTCAGCAATCACCGTGGTCTAAGCGCGATCGCCCCCAGAACCGTCCGGAAGTTGGGCAGGTATGCTGGGTTTGTGGAGTAATCCCTTGCTTGTTCCTCATTACGGATCCTAACCATCGTCCATCCTGCCTGAATCGACCTATCGCCACGCCTGGAATGCGCCCATGAAGCGACCGTCTTCTTCCAGATCTCAACCCAAATCCCTGCCGCAAACCCTACCGGGTCGTCGTTCTGCCTCCCAGTCTCCACCCAGCGAAATTTCCGGGCTAGCGGGATGGTTTCAGCTTCGCACGTTGGGCTATACCTTGACGGGACTTTGGGCAGCAATCGCCGCAACCGCCGTCGCAGCAGACTTAGGCATTGTTGATTTGCTAGAGCGGCAAGGGCAAACGCTGTTTTTTGAAATGCGGGGTCCGGTGATACCCCCTAGTGATGTCGTCATTCTCGCCATTGATGAAGCATCCCTAACTCAACAGCAGTTTTACCAGGCCGACCCAGAGCGCTATTCCGCTTTAGAACCGATCCAAACTTGGCCTTGGAAACGGGCAGCCTACGCCACAGCCATTAACCGAATTATGGACGCAGGCGCACGGGCGATCGCCTTTGACATTATTTTTTCAACACCTAGCAGTTATGGCCCAGAGGACGATGCTGTGTTTAGCGAGGCTCTTCAGAACCATGCCGATCGGGTGGTTCTGGCGTCGCAATACACCGATGTTGCAACCCCCCAAGGGGTAACGACCCAGTACGTTCAGTCCATTGCCGATTTTCAACCGAGCGGATTACTGACCGGATTTATTAATTTTTATTTAGAACCCGACGGACGCATTCACCGCTTTGGCGAACAATTCGTAACGGAACTCATTCGTAACGCTCCCCCGTTCCAGGTCGAAGCCTACGAGTTGCTATCCCATAACACCCAATCCTTTGCTGTCGCCACCCTGGATGTGTCGCAACACGTTGCCCTGTCGAATAGCAACAGCATCTTCTTTTACGGGCCTAGCCAAACCTTTGAGCAAATTCCGTTTTGGTACGTTTTAGATGACGATAGCTGGACAAACGCACTCCAGTCGGGCGCGTACTTTAAGGACAAAATCGTGGTGGTGGGATCGGTAGCCGCTGTGCATCAGGATTTTCACGCTGCACCGTTTTCAAAAACCTGGTTTTACCCGCAAGCAATGGCAGGTGTAGAAATTCAGGCCAATGCGATCGCCACTCTGCTTCAAAATCGCTCCATCACAGAGGCCATACCTCAAGCTCCAGTGCGGGGGATTTTGGTGCTGGTGCTGCTGATAGGGGCGGGTTGGGTGATTGGTCGCCCTAGGCAGGCGCTCAACCGCTGGCTGGTGGCGATGGGACTGGCGATCGCCTGGGGTGGGATTGGCTACGTCGCGTTTATCCACGGACGGACGATCATTCCCACTACGGTTCCAATTGTGGCGATCGCTCTCAGTGGATTTTCCCAGCTAGTTACAGGGGTCGCCAAAGACCAGCGCAGCAAACAGCAGCTCCGCGAAGCCCTCCGCCGCCACGTCACCTCGCCCGTGATTCAGGAAATCCTAAATGAGCAAGAAGGTTTTCAAGATCTAATTCAGGAACGCCAAAAAGCACTTGCCGGAACCCTGCTGAGCGGACGATATCAGATTGTCAAAGTATTGGGAGCCGGAGGGTTCAGTGAAACCTATATTGCTGAGGATATTCTGCGTCCTGGAAAACCGCGTTGTGTCGTGAAGCAACTTCGTGTCCTTAGGGAAAATCCTAAGGCACATGAGTTCGCCCACCGCTTATTCACCACCGAAGCGGAAACGCTGGAACGACTAGGACAGCATGACCGTATTCCCCTGTTACTAGCGTCCTTTGAAGAAGCCCAACAGTTTTATCTCGTCCAGCAGTTTATCTCTGGCCACCTTCTGTCCCATGAGCTTCTACCCCACCGCGTCTTTTCAGAAGCAGACGTGATCGTCATGCTGTACGAAATTCTCCAAATTTTAGATTTTGTCCATCAGCACGGTATCATTCATCGCGACCTGAAACCCGCCAACCTCATCCGTCGAGATATCGATGCACGCCTCGTGATGATCGACTTTGGGGTGGCCAAGCGAATTACCACCCAACTTGCCAACATGGAGCAAGACGCTAAGTTCACGATTGCGGTGGGCACACCGGGTTACATGCCGCCAGAACAGCTTGCTGGAAAGCCTCGTTACAATAGCGACATTTATGCGTTGGGCGTGATTGGTATTGAAGCCGTGACGGGGCAACCTGCTAGCGCTTTTCCTCCCGATCCAGAGACAGGTTTGATGCCCTGGCAATCGTCGGCTCCCCAACTTACCAAGGAGTTTACGGCGTTGTTAGCTCGCATGGTCGAGCCAGATCCGACGCTACGGTTCAGTACCGCAAAGGCGGTGCAAGAAACCCTCCAAACCCTGCCCACTTACCCTGAGGAAGCCATTCGGTTCGTCACGGCTCAGGCTCCTACACCCAGTACCGTGCCTCAGGACAACTTGGCTTCCGAGGCGGAGGCCGAAGCTCAGGCCGACGTGAATACCGCAGCCTTACCGAATGATTGGTATGACACAACCATTGCTTCAAACGAAAATGCTCAAATTTCAGATTTCAGCGACGATACAGCGTTTTTAGAATGAATTCAAGGTGGATGATGACGAGTACACACCCATTTAATCCTGCATCCGATCCCTACGACCTTAATCGCTTCTTGCAGGCGCAGGCATCCAACTACGACCAAGCTCTCTCCGAGATTAGAGGTGGCAAGAAGCGATCGCACTGGATGTGGTACATTTTTCCGCAGTTTGAGGGGTTAGGATTCAGTGCAATGTCCCAACGCTACGCGATCAAAAGCCTTGAGGAAGCCAGAGTCTATCTCAGTCATCCTGTACTGGGGCAGCGTCTAATCGAATGTGCCCAAGCGGTTTTGGATGGCGAGGAACAGTCTGCCTACGATATCTTTGGTTCTCCTGATGACATGAAACTGAAATCGTGTGCGACTCTGTTTGCCCAGGTATCACCACCCGGATCGGTATTTGAGCAACTGCTGGATGAATTTTTTGCAGGTGAACGGCTTTGTTGCATGATTAGAAGGATGATCAGGCTCACCTTGAGGTCGTCCGGGTATTAAGCTTCGACTTTGTAGCTATCGGGTTTAGCGATCTGAATGGCTTTGTTGCATGATTAGAAAAACGGTCAGGTTCGCCTTGAGAGTGTCCTGGTA
>JACYMB010000090.1 GCA_015272205.1 Synechococcales cyanobacterium T60_A2020_003
TCATCCTGGCATTTTACGCCGCAGAGCGGCGGGGAATCGACCCGCAGGGATTGAAGTTTTACAGTGTGTTTAGACGTTAAGACTTCGTTGTGATCCCAAGCTGCCAACCTACTTGTGTTGGGTGACTCACAACCAATCTCTTCTGATAATTCGTGCCGTCGTAAAAGACGTTTCTAGCTATGACAAGTACTCAAAAATCCCTACTATGGTCGAACCCCTGCCGTATTGCTGGCTTCACGCCACGCAAAAACCGACAGGAACGGCAGTCTTGCTCATGGCTTATGCTGAAGCTGTTTGCCATGAATCCCGCCGCTTAAAACACTCAGGAAGCCCATGTTGCCAAGAACCACCTACCCGATAACTTTTAGCTCATCCAAGGTTTAACCTGGAGAAGGCGCTATCTCAGGTAATTCTCACAGTCCAATCAGGCTTATTTTAGGAATACCTGACATTCTAGAATGGAATACCTGGCCTGCTGACGCTACATAGTCTTCAAATACTCAAAACAGTTTATGGTGACTAGATGCGCCTAAATAAAAGCTCTAGCTATATCGGTGCAAGCTTAAAACTAGCTAACTGGCTCACCCACTGATAGGAGGGAAATGTATCCAACGAACCGTAAAGTGTTGGAAGAACGCTGTATCTTCTCCTATAAGCAATTTAGATAGGGGCGATCGCCCTCTCATATTAAGATACTCCCTGACCCGGAGTGCGCTCACAAAAGATTTACTTAAGAAACACCTAGAAACTAAGCCCCTCTCCCACTCGTCAACGAGATATAGGCTCATCGACTGAAACTATGACCCTTCTATTCATGAATTCAACTCCGCTTGTATCCTCTTCTCGTCGCATTTCGTCTACAGCTACATCGGTATCTGCACCTGACGACACGGTGACTATTGCTGCCCGCGATATCAATATGGTGTTTGAGTCTGGAAGTCACCGATTCCAAGCACTCCAAACCGTTAGTCTGGATGTGAAACGCGGAGATATTCAGCTTTTAATGGGACCATCTGGTTCTGGCAAAACCACCCTTCTATCCATTCTGGGCGGTATCCTGCAACCGACGGATGGCAACGTTTTTCTGCTGGGTCAAGACATTACGTTGATGTCCCCCAAGGCGTTAGCCCAATTTCGGCTTCAGAACATTGGCTTCATTTTCCAAGGCTTCAACCTTTTCCCAGCGTTGACCGCCCTTGAAAACGTAGCGTTAGCCCTGACCTTAAAAGGAATGCGCAAACGGCCAGCCCGATGGGAAGCGCGGATGTTGTTGGAACAAGTGGGGTTGGGCAGCAAACTCAACCATCTGCCGAAGGATCTATCGGGAGGTCAAAAGCAGCGGGTGGCGATCGCCCGTGCCTTAGCCGGAAATCCCCAACTGATCATGGCGGACGAACCAACCGCCGCCCTCGATTCCCAGAGTGGGCATGACGTGATCATGCTATTACGCGAGCTTGCCAACGAGAAAGGCGCAACGGTGTTAATGGTGACCCATGATCCCCGCATCATTGACGTGGCTGATCAAGTGACCTATTTGGAAGATGGAAAGCTTGTGCCCGTGCCAGCGCAGGCCGCTATGTCGCCCAACCTCCACGAACCCTAGGCGCGTGCGGTTGATCGTTCAATCTTAAGGAAAGCGTGTTCTCCTGAGTCCTGGGGAATGCGCTTTTTAGGCATTTTGTCTTAGGAAAAGCGCACGAGACCTCCAGCCATTCCGTTAGACTGGTACGGTAGCATCCCGTGACGTCGTGTATGGATACTCGAGATATTCGAGCCCTTTTAATCATCGTGATCTTTTTATCCTTTGTGGGGGTAGGGACGCGATCGCTCCTCCTCAGCAAAACGGAACGGGCAGAACGCATTAGTCGCCTCTTGGAAACCCGATCCTGTGTGGGCTGTGATCTCGACGGTGCAGACCTGCGAAATGCAGATCTCACAGGCGTTAATCTGCAAGGGGCGACCCTTCGGGATGCGAATTTATCGGGGGCAGACCTGAGCTTGGCAAATTTGAGTGACGCAATTCTGAACCGCACCAGCCTTGACAATGCGAATCTTACAGGTACCGATCTGCGGAAAGCACTCATGAACGAGTCGCTTCTCAACAATGCGATCTTGGTGGGTGCCAATTTGACGGGAGCCTACCTTGGCGATGCCCAACTGACGAACGCTGACTTAACCAGCGCCAACCTAAAAAGTGCCAACGCGACCCGCGCTGTGATGTCGGAGGCGGTTTTGTTAGAGGCAAATCTCACGGATGCCAATTTAAGTGATAGTTTCCTCAGCAATGCTGATCTCAGGGAAACCAGTCTGCGGCGTGCCTCGATCAGCGATGCCAATTTGCGGGGGGTTAAGCTTGACAAAGCCGTGATGAGTGAAGCAACGCTGACGCGATCCGACCTTACGAAGGCAACGCTAAAAGAAGCGAACTTGAGTGAAGCCATTCTTAGGAGTGCAGTTCTAGACAGCACAAACCTTGAGATGGCAGACTTAAGATTTGCAAACTTAACGGGGGCTTCGTTGAAGGAAGCAAACCTCACTGGCGCAAATGTCAGTAGCGCGATGCTCCGCAGCACAAGTTTATTGGACGCCAAGATGGATGACGTGGTGATGCAGCGCACTCGTCTGTGCAATACCACCATGCCCGACG
>JACYMB010000091.1 GCA_015272205.1 Synechococcales cyanobacterium T60_A2020_003
CGTTAGCGAGAACGTTGATATCTACAGCGATATCCTCGTCTGTCGCGATCGCATCCGCAGCAGCTACAGGCTGATCGTTAACTGGATTTACCGTAATGTTGACGGTGGCGGTGTTGGAGGTTAGACCTGTCGCATCATCGACGGTGTAGGTAAAGGAGTCTGTGCCGTTGAAGTCGGGGTCAGGGGTGTAGGTAATGGCTCCGGTGGTGGGATTGACGGAGAGGGTGCCGCTGGTGGGTTGGGAGGCGATCGCCACGGTCGCTGGATCAATCGTTCCATTCCCATCGGGGTCGGTGTCATTGCCCAGAACGGTGATCACCACGGCATTATCTTCGTCGGTAGTTGCGGTGTCGGTGGTGGCGACAGGATTATCGTCTACGGAATTGACGGTGATGGTGACCGTTGCAGGTGCGGAGGTGAAGCCTTCCGTATCGTCTACGGTGTAGGTAAAGGAGTCTGTGCCGTTGAAGTCGGGATTGGGGGTGTAGGTGACTACGCCCGTGGTGGGATTGACAGAGAGCGTGCCGCTGGTGGGTTGGGAGGCGATCGCCACGGTGGTTGGGTCAATCGTCCCATTGCCATCGGGGTCAGTGTCGTTAGCGAGAACGTTGATATCTACAGCGATATCCTCGTCTGTCGCGATCGCATCACTGGCGGCAACGGGTTGTTCGTTGATCGAGTTGACCGTAATCGTGACGGTGGCCGGTTGAGAGACTTTTCCTTCGTTATCCTCGACGGTGTAGGTAAAGGTATCAGTGCCGTTGTATTGAGGATTAGGGGTGTAGGTAATGACTCCGGTGGTTGTATTGATCGCGAGAGAGCCATTGGCAGGCTGGGACGCGATCGCCACCGTGGCAGGATTCAGGCTGCCATCGCTGTCGGAGTCGTTGGCTAATACGGCGATCGCAATCGGAACGTCCTCATCGGTAGTGATGGCATCATTCTGGGCGATCGGGGCACGGTTAACGCGGGTAACGGTGATTGCGACCTGATCCTGATCCGTGAGGGGGACACCAATCCCCGAATTGCCCTGGTCGTTGGTGCGGAGGGTGAGGGTTGCCGTGCCGTTGAAGGTATCGTTGGGCGTGTAGCGCAAACCGTCTAAGGCAGCATTGATATTGGCGATCCTTCCCAAGAGAATCATCGAGCTATCGTTGCTGCCATCCCCTTGTAGGAAGGTGAGTCCCGTCAATTTCGATAACGACAATCCCCCAGAGGTCACCGATAGTTGTACCTGCATCGTGCCATTACCCGCATCGGGATCGCTGATACTGAGGGTGTTGCCGTTGCCAGCGTTAAAGACTAAATCCTGGGTTTGAGGGGTGGTCTGAGTCCCCGGCACCGTGTTGACCGGAGGATCGTTAAGGTCGCTGGCCGTGCCCACGATGATATCAACGATATCGCTATCGACGAGCGATCCGCCTACGCCAGTGTTCCCTAGGTCATCGGTAGAGATTGTCAGCCGTGCTGTCCCAATGAAGTCGCGGGCAGGGGTGAAGGACAGTCCATCTAATGCGATGTTAATGGAGTCTATGGTGCCGCGAATCACAATTTCAGGATCGCGTACGCCGTCGCCGATGACGAGGGTTAAGCCTGCAACCCCACTGAGGCTGAGCGTTCCTGCCGAAATCTTTAACCGAACTTGAATGGGGGTCGCGCCTGCATCCGGATCGGTGACTCGGAGCGGATTGCCGTTGCTCTCCGTGAAGAAAATCGACGTATTTGGAGCCGTGATTTGCTGGCCGGGAACGACGTTGATTGGAGGTTTGTTGAAGGGGGTGATGGCGATCGCCACCGTCACCGGATCGGACGTATTCAGACCATCGGTGACTTGATAGGTGAAGCTATCGTCAAAATTGTCGCTGCCGTCGTGGGTATAGGAAAAAGTACCATCGTTGTTGAGAACCAGGCTTCCGTACTGGGGAGCATTCACCAAGATTGCCGTGAGCGTATCGGATTCGCCCAGGGTATCGTTGGTCAAAACGCTCGATTCTCCCGACACCAGCAGGGTTGATGTACCTGATTGATTGACGGCGATGCTATCGGCAACTGCCACCGCGAGATCGAGAACAGGCGCAATTTGAATATTCAGCGTACCAGATACGGGCTTCGTGCCGTCTTTGCCCCCGTCGCTGAGGTCAAAGATAAAGCGATCGCTCGTTGAGTTGCTATTGTCGTGAATATAGACCAAGCGGTTGGCATCGATATCGGCTTGGGTAAAAGTTTTGACGGCTACTCCCGGCTTGGTCGTTAGCTCTAGGCGACCGTGGGTGGGTACACCTGTGACCGTGTACACGAGTTGGGCTGGGGGAGTATCGACATCGCTAGCTTTTAAGTTGGTGGCGGCGATCTCTTTTTGTCCTCCTTCGTTCAGGGTGAGGGCTGTGTTAGTGGCGATCGCAGGCTGATCGTTGACCGGATCAATGGTGATTGAAACCGTGGCTGTATCGCTCTGCCCCTCGGAATCTTGAATGGTGTAGACAAAGGAATCCGTCAGGGTTTCGCTGCCATCGTGGGTGTAGACAAACGTGCCATCGGCCTTCAATTGCAGCGAACCGTGGACAGGCGCGACCGTCGGGATAATAGATACCTTCAAAATCTCATCAGGATTGTCCGGATCGGTGTCGTTATCGGTTAGGTTGATGGAACCATTGACCAGTTTGGTGGTTGATCCCCCCTCCTTAACCACGAGCTGATCATCGCCAGCTATGGGTGGATTGCCCGTGCTGGGTGTGACCGTAATCGTGACCGTGACCACATCCGATATTGCTTTGCCATCACTGGCGCGATAGGTGAAGCGATCGCTCAAAGTCTGACTGCCATCGTGGGTATAGGTAAAGCTACCGTCTGAATTAAGCTGAAAATTGCTGGCATACCGCGGGGCGTCTACGAGTTCAGCCGTAAGTGCTTTTGCTTCAGGATCAACATCGTTCGCTAACACCGATGCCGCTCCCGACTCTAGCTGTGTAATGGTTCCTCCCTTCGGTGCGATCGCCCCATCGTCCGTCCCAATCGGGGCATCGTTGACGGGATTCACCTTAACCTGGACAGTCGCCGTGTCGGTTTTGCCATTTTCATCAACGATTCGATACTGGAAGCTATCGCTAGACGATTCGCTGCCATCATGGCGATACACGAAGGTTCCATCCAGAAATAGCTCGACGGTACCATGCTGGGGTTGTTGGGCAGGGGTTGTGTCTAGGGTTAAAAGCGAACCTCGATCATTGGCAAGCAGGTTATCGCTGCCTCCTTTAAGCTTGCTTTTACTGCCGCCCTCCCGCACGGTCAACGCATCATCCTGCGCATCGGGTTTCGGCGCTAAGGTTTCCCCAAAATCATCGGGAGACAGTTGATCCGGACGCACATTCTTCAAAATGACTAAAGCTTCGCCCGTGCTAGCAATGCTGATCAGAGAATCCCGGCGTCCCGATGCGGAGATAGAGAGATCGGCAAAGCTCAACCCTTTTTTCAGCGTGATTTGATCTTTGCCAACCGTGAAGTCTAGAACCGTATCCGTTCCGTCACCCGGTGCTAAAACAATCGAGTCTCGTCCGCCACCCGTCTCGATTTTGTCGTTTCCCACGCCTCCCTGCAGCCGATCGTTGCCGCCACCGCCAACCAGCGTATCGTCTCCCTCATTGCCCAAAATCTTGTCTGAACCGCCGCTGCCCTCGGCGCGATCGTTCCCCGTTCCGCCCTTGATGCGATCGCGCCCGCGCCGTCCCAGAAAGCGATCGTTGCCCTTGAGACCAATGAGGGTGTCATCTCCCGCTAGGCCATCAATGGTATCTGGTGTACCCGTTCCCCGCAGCCGATCATCCCCTGCCGTTCCCACAATGGATGAGGTTTTTACCTGACTAAGGGACGACTGTGCAAGCTGGGACTGGTGACGAGGTGGATGCTCTAAGACCGATAATGGGTCGCTGTCAAGGGTAGAGGAAGCACTGAATGGAGTTTCAACGTCGAAAATGGCGTCTGACATAGCTTTACCTTATGAGAGGGACAACCCTCCGGCTCGTTAGTCTGTTTGCCAGGTAGTACACCCGAATTGACCTGGGATTGCTGCGCTAGCGCATACTCGTCTGATGAAGACTGCCGTTGGGAACGATAAAACGCGATCGCTAGAGATAGGCTCCTAGTCGAGAATACCCAGTTTTTAGCTAAAAATTAACATTGACAGGCGATCGCCTACGCTTCTACCCCTAGAGTATAAGCTGGTTTAGACGGGGGAATGCCTACTATTAGCAGGGACAGCGATCTACAGAGGCAAGCCAAAAGCGTTATCCGAAATGGGCTAAAGAGCAGGGAAGGCGATCGCCTCCATTTTTTCTACGTCAGTTCAAAATTGGTCTCTAGAAAAAGCGCTTTTTGCAGAGTTGTTCGGCCCGATCAGAAACCCAATGGATCGGAAAAAATCTACAAACCCAATTGACACTTACGAGTATGCAAGATCGGGAACCAAACACCAAACCATAAGAAACATTCATGTCCGTAGAATGAGGGTTCTGGAGATTATATTGAGGTCTAGTCTCTAACCTAAAGCCCTATGAGATTTATATGGATGTCAGAGCCTCCTCACTAAAATTGCTCAAGTTTTAAATCTTTTCCTTTAAGAAATTCCAAATATTTCCGGTAAGCTCAAATCTGAACGTAAAATCTTAGACAG
This sequence comes from Synechococcales cyanobacterium T60_A2020_003, assembly GCA_015272205.1. Taxonomy (NCBI): domain Bacteria; kingdom Bacillati; phylum Cyanobacteriota; class Cyanophyceae; order Synechococcales; species Synechococcales cyanobacterium T60_A2020_003. The sequence goes on from JACYMB010000091.1 coordinate 4,667, forward strand.
GGTAATACTCTCTGAAACGATTCAAGGTTAGCTATGTATCTTTCCTCTACGCCTAGAGCGGTTTTGGGTAAGGCTGCTAAAGAATTGTTTGTGGCATCGTGTCTTTAATGGAAGATGGAATGCCCTTACTAGAGTCTCTTTGAGTTTTACCCATGTGCCACAACGATTCAACACTTTGCTGATCTGAACGAGGTAGTATGTTAAAGCAAATTGCAACTTTGGGTATTGCGGCGCTTGCGGTAGGTGCAACGGCACCTGTGTGGGCACAATCCTTCCCCGATGTAAGGCCTGCGGACACGGATCATCCTCCCGCTGCTGCCGGAACCTATTCTCCTGACGATGAAACCGTAATTGGTGGACGTGGCGTTTGGTTGCCTTCTTATCCTCCTACTCCTCTCTACTATGCGCTTCCGATGGAGATTTCGGTGGTTCAAGATTCTTCGATCACCACTGATTCTCCGATTACTGACGCCGCTGGTTCTGATGTGATTCGCTGGTCAGAATTGATTACTGAGTGCCTGAATCAGTCACCTGTCATGGTGCGTGAAACGGTGGAAGGCGATGTCATGTTTAATGTAACGGACACGGATCCCACCATCGTTCTAAATTCAAACGGTAAAGCCGTTTGTGCCTACTAATTGAGAAACGGATTTCTGGGGTACGATCGCCCATAGAAAACAGGTCAAATCAAGCTCTTTTATGGGACGTTGCTGATGGGCAGCGTCCTTTCATAGTTTCTGCTCCTACCAACTCTGTGTGAATACTAGACCGCTTCCTGCGATTGCGGTAATGCCCCGAAGAAATGCGAAAAATGTTGAAGCGGCAAATGGCACGCTCTACCTGACCGGAGACGTGCCATAGATTTGCCGAGATGGTAGCGAGAGAAATCTGAGGCACAGCTTGGCTACGATTGAAAATCTGCCTTACAGGTTTCGAGCAAGCGTAGGTCGTTATTGTTAACAGCAGAGATGAGGTGATACCCGGCTGGCTCGGCAGGTACAGTCGTTGGCGTTGTCGAGGCCACGACTCCATCGGTCTGAAGATCCATCGAATAGGCGTAGGTGGTGAGGTCGTAGCTATTGGTAATGCTGAGATTGAGGCGATCGCCCTCTACCGTTCCTTGAAAACAATCAAAGGACGAATGGGGCATGTAGATAGCACCCACCACTGCTTCATCCTGCACCTCCATCACCATATAGCTAGAGCCAATCTGGTCACGGGCTGGGGTGTCACCAAACAGATACACTTGGCTGGAAGGATTAACCTCAGCAGCATCGAGACGCCTCGCGATCAAATCCTGAGTCCTCTCTTCGCTGAGCGTTTGTGCTAGGGCAGCCGTTGTGACCACCGGAGCACTCAACATTCCAAATGCAAGGACAGCGCTAGCAATGGGGCGGACTGCTGCTAGGCGAGTTACAAATGTCATCGCGACCTCCTCGAACCGTATCTGAGTGATGGGTGTGGGCTTTGAGCCCCATACCTTCACCATAGGAGGTCAGGGGCGATCGCCTCATCGACCCTCAGACTCATCCAGATGGGTGATCTTGCCCTCACCCCATTTGAAAAAACGTTGCCAAAACGGTAACAAAAGTGTCTATCTCCCGTCGTTATGACACAGTGAAGATATCCCCAGATTCTCCGATCTGGCTTCCCTGTATTCTGTACTTATGTGAGGAGACCCTATCCCTATGGCATCGATCCAACTCTCTCAACCCAAGCGACTCTCCAAGTGGATTACTGTTGCACTGCCTATTGCACTCAGCGTTACCAGCATGGGCCTACTGACCCGTCCAGCCCTTGCTCAGGAGGAACCTATGGTTCGGATGCTTACCGTGACCGGACAAGGCACAGAATCGATTTCGGCGACCCTAGCTCAAATTCAGCTTGGTGTCGAAGTCCAAGGCAACACGGCTTCCGAGGTTCAACGGGCAATCGCCGATCGCTCTGCCGCTGTGATTGCCTATCTTCAATCTCAAGATGTAGACAAACTGCAAACCACAGGCGTTTACCTGTATCCCCAGTACGACTATTCCGAAAACGGCAATCAGCGGATTATTGGCTATACCGCTTCGAATACGGTGAGTTTCCGCATTGACACCGACGAGGCCGGAGTCGTGATGGATAATGCCGTGGACGCAGGCGCAACCCGGATTGATGGCATCAGTTTTGTTGCCGATGATGGGGCGATCGCCACGGCCCAACGCGATGCCCTCCGCGAAGCCACAGACGACGCTCTATCACAGGCTGACGTTGTCCTCCAGGCTTTGGGACTCAGCCGTGATGAAGTTGTGGGTATTCAAATTAACAATTCGGCCACCTACGTTCCACCCATTCCCTATGCAGCGATGGCAGAGGATCGTTTTGCATCTACGCCTGTCATTGCAGGGGAACAGGACGTTACCGCCACTGTCACCCTGCAAATTAGTTATTAAGGTCTAGGCGATCGCTGACTTATCCACCCGCCAAAACCCCCTCATCCCGTTTCTCGTCTAGGATAGAGGGGATTTTGCCATGGGATATCCCTATCGAAGTAGTCATTTTTTCCCAGTCTTCCACCAGTCTGAGGCCTAGCCTGAATAACATTCCCTCTGGCCTCTCACTCATTTAGAGGTAAAGTCGAAGTAAATTCTTTAAGTAAGTCAACTAAGATTTCATGAAGATGTGACGGAGAAAATATGCTTTGGAGGGATCACTCAGTACCATGGCTTGTGAATGTCGATAAGTTCCTGCTAGGGATGTGTGAGTTATAATCTGCATTTTCATAGTTCATTTTTATCCCAATTAGTTCGATGCTAGTTGCCAGTAGTTAGAGCGAGAAATCTTCAACGTTGTGAAAGTAATGCATCCTTTTTAAAGGATGGAGGTAAGAGCTTCTATTTTGATGTTGATTCAAACATCTAGACAACTCTGAGTATCTTCATTAACAGTAAATCTTAAATAATCCTAATTCAGATGATTTGGCAAGGAGTACATAGATGGAAAAAGTGATTGAGAACAATAGAATTAACGAGGAAAAGGAACCTGTTGTTGTTGCTTGTGCAGCCGACAACTTTTTCTCCATACCTTTAGCAGTTGTAGCCTTCTCAGCACTAAAAAATCTGGATGGCGATCGCAAGATAATCTTTTGTATTCTAGACGGAGGTATCAGTAAGGCCAATCGAGAGAAGATCGTTCAAACTCTGGATTCGAGCCGAGTTGAAGTGCGCTGGATTAAGCCAACATCGGAGCAAATTCAACGAACACTACTTAAGTGTCGCGCTAGCTCCCATCCCATTTCCAACTACTATCGACTTCTCTTACCTGCCATCCTTCCAACACAATTTCATAAAGTAATTTATTTGGATGCAGACGTCGTCGTAGAAGGCAATCTAGCAGAGCTTTGGGATTGCGAGATAGGCGATAACTATGTATTAGCAGTTCAAGATCCCGTTCATCGCAGTCTTTTGAGGGCTGAACATCTCAAATCGTTACAGCTCGAGAAGCAAGGTATTACTGCTGACAACAAGTACCTGAATGCTGGAGTTCTAGTCATTAACTTAGAGAGGTGGAGACAAGATAAAATTGCGGATCAAATACTAAAGTGCATTGCTAAGAATCCTGATTTTCCTTTCCCGGATCAAGACGCTATCAATATAGTGCTTGCAGGTAAATGGGGAGAAATTAGTCCGTTATGGAACCAAATGCATGTCGTCCATAACTTTGAATCCCCCCAAGATAGTCCGTATGATCAAAGCGTCTATCCTGATCTGATTGATAATCCGCGCATTATTCACTACACCAGCAGACCCAAACCCTGGGGTAAAAACTGTACTCATCCGCAGGCGAACCGTTACTTCACCTATCTCGATCAAACGGCTTGGAGCGGCTGGAGGAACACTCCCTTAGTGTACAGTGTGACTTTAATGCAACGGGTAATGAGACGAACCATGATGGCAGTATCCAAGTCTTTGAGTCGGGTGTAATTCTAGGGACACGTCCTACAGGTAATCGCTTGTTTTGGGTTACACAATATTGGCTAGACATCCGCATCTTCAATAGGTAACCGCCCTAGAAGGTAGGTTCAGTAGCATTCATGGGATCACAGTGGCTAACAATTCCAACCCTTGTGGCTTTATTCCGCGCTACGCAGGGACGACCAAAGCAGTAACGCGATGTGAAATCAGAATTATTGATTCCCCTCTATCTATAGCAATCCGATCTGAGTTGTAAGAATATCAAGACCTGAAAGCCTTTCCCCACAGGGATTACTTTCTCACGACCGACTTAGGATTGCTATATAGATAAAAAACTAATAGAGACACCCCATAGTTAAGCTTCGGTAAACTTCCCTGATTTAAGTCAGTCTAAAGATGAAGATTGAGCGATGAGGGGCGCAAAACATCGGAAAGTGAGGAAAGATTATTGAGTAACATTAGTAGCAAGCTAGAGTAAAACGCTTACTCCTCCGATTAGAGTTACACATTACGTATCACCCTTTGACTGCTTTATCAGCAATCTCCCGGATGATTCTACGTCGTTTGCTTACGGACTCTGTTGTTCACTCAATGAGAGCTTTTCTATGGGCTTCCATGCCCTGAACTGTAATAGTGCCCTTCATGCCTGCCTTGAGCTTAGAAAATTCAACGTGGTTAAGTCTTAGGTCTAGAAAAGCTTTTAAACGTGCTCTCAATCGCTAAGTCCAGTCGATGAATTAGTTAAAACCGCGATAGGAACTAAGGTGTCCGCGCAGTCTTGAACTGTTTAAATTTGTCTAAGCTGTTGTTAAAGAATAGAGTATTTGTAGGAATTGGGATTTTTGATATGGGCTTTCATCTAGTTACAAGCAGAGCGTTTGACTTTGAAATGTTTGTTCAGCGCGCTCAGAACGACAAAGGGCCTCGCCACACCATCTATCAAATGAGTCAATATCTGAACGCCACTATTCATCAGCCTGATCCACAAACTATTACACCCGTTGATAAAGTTCTATCGAAAATAATTGGACAACCCTCCCACTGGGCGCTAGCACGGCAACTTGCATTCCAACTCAAACGTGATGATGTTGTTTACTGCACCGGAGAAGATGTTGGCATTCCTCTAGCCATCCTCTTAAAATTCAAGCTCGATCGCCCTAAGCTTGCGATCTCCATCATGGCACCTGATCGTGTGCGTCCACGGACGCTTCTAAAGCGTTTAGGTCTTGCGAGCAGTATTCAACTGTTTACCGTTACAGATCAATACAAAGCGAATTATCTTCAAGATCTTCTAAATCTGTCAGATTCGCACGTTTATCTGCTGCCTGAGCAAACAGATGCTAACTTCTTTAAGCCTGGGGACGGTATGCTACCGAAGTCACGTCCACTGATTGCAAGTGCTGGATTAGAGCAGCGTGATTATTTGACCTTGGCTCATGCCACTCAAGATCAAGATGTAGACATTAAGATTTGTGCATTTTCACCTAACGCATCGGCAGGCACGCGCATAAGCATGCCTGATCCAATTCCTGAGAATATGGAGATTCGGTACTTCGAGTTCGACGAACTGCGAGACCTGTACCGCTCGGCAGATATTGTGGTCATTAGTCTCCTGAAAAATCAGTACTCTGCTGGCTTAACGGTGCTCATGGAGGCGATGGCGTGCAATAGACCTGTGATTATGACCAGAAACATCGGGTTTTCTAGTGAATTGATGGATCAAGGTCTCGTCATCGGTGTTGAACCGGGAGATGCGAAAGGCATGGGAGAGGCGATCGCCTATTTACTTGCTAATCCGAAAGAGTCCCAGGAGATGTCTCAAAGGGCTCATGATTATTTCCTAAACCATAATACTAGTGAACACTATGTGAGATTTTTATCTCAGCGTTTACAGCAGCTGCAAGCTCCAAATCAAGATGCACAGTCTACGCCGCAACTAGAATTGAGTTAGCCCGAACTTAATACATGTGAAAGCGGTGCAAAAAGCTTATATTTTTGCATCCTCGCTCTAGTTCTTCTGCTTTTACTTATACTCATTAAAAACTTCTAATTTGCAGTCTTATATGTTAATAGATTCTCGTGAGCTTTCACCTGACCACGTTATCAACACTGAAGTTTGTATTATCGGTTCTGGGCCTGCTGGCATAACCTTGGCTAGAGAATTGGCAAATAGTTCTACACGGGTTTGCCTATTAGAAAGTGGAGGAATTAGCCAAGATTCGGATATTCAGGATCTCAGCACTGCAGAAACCCTTGGAGATCCATTTCTGTCTCTTCAAGTCACCCGCAATCGTCAACTTGGGGGCAATTCTAACGTTTGGTCTATTAAGCTTGGACGACAGGCCGATCGCCAATGGGAAATCGGCGTACGTTACGTTCCTTTAGATGATATCGATTTTGAAGTTCGAGATTGGGTAACCTATAGTGGGTGGCCTCTTGCTCGTGAGGAACTCGTTCCCTATTACGAGAAAGCCCAAGTGGTTGCCCAAGCAGGCTCCTTTGATTACGATCCGGGAGTGTGGTCAGACGATCAAGTCAAGCCCGTTCCGTTTGAAAACGCGTCTTTTCTTTCTAAGGTCTTTCAGTTTGGCCGACGTTCCGCCTTTTATCAAGATTATTTCCAGGAATTAAGTGCGGCTCCGAATGTTGATATCTATCTCTACGCTACGGCTGTTGAGCTAGAAACAGATGAAGGCCATTCATCTATCAAACGTGTGCGGGTGAGTAACTTCACCGGAAACAGCTATTGGGTTCAGGCCAAGGTTTTTGTCTTAGCTACAGGTGGCGTTGAGGTAGCAAGGTTAATGCTGGCCTCTAATCAGCACCAAACTTCAGGTGTAGGGAACGAGAACGATCTGGTCGGTCGCTTTTTTATGGATCATCCCCTTCTGGATCTGGGTCGCCTGTATCCCACAAATACAGAAGTGTTCCAGAAAATGGCCTTCTACGACATGCGGCGCATAGACGGTCATGCAGTCATGGGGCACTTTAAGCCCAGTCGTTCCGCCATGACTGAACACCATTTGCTCAACGGGGCAATCGTCCTATTTCCGCGACCGAGCCAACGCCAAACGCAGGCGATTCTTTCGTTGAAGGTGTTAGTGGAGCAGGGTTATCTCAAGAACCCGAATCCGAAACATTGGCCTGCGATCGCCCAACACCTATTGAACGTAGCTGGAGGCATCGACTACGTAGCCCGTGCAGCGTACCTCGCCAAAACCTACGATCAGTCCTTACTCCACGGCTTTGGTCGAGGGGGATGGGCAGAGCAACCCCAAACCCACAAACGGTTTCAATCTTTTGAGGTGCTGATGATCACGGAGCAAGCCCCTGATCCAAATAATCGCGTTCAACTGAGTCGCGATCGCGATCCCCTGGGTATGCCGCGTGCCGAACTTCATTGGACGTGGGGACAGGTTAACATCGATAGTGCCCGACACACGCAAGATCTATTTGCTACAGCCGTTGAAACTGCTGGGCTTGGACGCTTAGCGAAAAACTGCCGAGATGGACAGCCCTACCTGAGCGGACCCGCCGGACTAGCGCACCACATTGGAACGACTCGCATGAGTACGACGCCCCAGACAGGTGTGGTGAATGAAAACTGCCGGGTTCACTCGGTTCCTAATCTCTACGTTGCCAGCAGTGCTGTCTTCCCCACAGGAGGCTATGCGAACCCAACGCTAACGATTTTAGCCTTGTCCCTCCGACTCGCTGATCATCTGAAAACCCAGGTTCTCCCTCAAATGATGAGCTATAGCTAGAGAGACTTAAAAACAATAAGCGCCAGTTCCTTGACATGAAACATGTCTGCCTGAACTGGCGCAAATAATGAGCATTCAAATGATTAAATACTTCAACGATTAAATACGTTTACTTGTGCCCTCCTGATTCTACCCAACTCGAATTCGGTTCCCCTTCAAAAGGCTGTACGCCAGTTTCAGGGTACTCATCGGTACTTGGGCTAAATATCCGAGCTACGCCTTCCGTAAGATATTGAATTGCAGCAGCGATCTTAGAAAAAAGTTTCATAATTGCCCTCCTTCATTAAAACGGTGAGGCAAACCTTTAACAGTTTCAATCCGAGCTTGGGAGATACTTAGTGGGTGGCTACACCTGTTGTGATCGCCTCTTAATTTGATCATACGAGGACTACCCTCAAAGTGTCATTAATTGTTGATAAGTGCATCACTCTTTTGCATAACGTTTTATTGCATTTCATGCACGTTTCGTTACCAGATTTGACGGATCTTCAAGGCTTGAGCTAAGAGGCACTTACACTCCGTTTGCAAGAACTTGGCGAATGAGAGAGGCTAACTTTTCGGCGCTATCTGTAACCGCAAGCTGACACGTCGCCTCCGCAAAGGGCTGTAATAGGTCGGGCGATCGCAACCAGTCCAACACCTGATTTTGCAGAGTCGCCACCGAAAGCGAGGATTGGGGATAGACGATCGCCGCCCCCGCCGTTTCAAACACTCTAGCGTTATAGGTTTGGTGATCCTCCGCCGCAAAGGGATAGGGAATCAAAATGGACGGCGTTCCGGTAACCGATAGCTCCGCGAGGGTTCCTGCTCCGGCACGACTCACTGCCAGCGTTGCCCGCTGAAACAGTGCAGCCATGTTGTCGTAGAAGGGTTTGTGAATGTAGTGGGGATGGCTGAGGGCATTCACCTCTGGATCGAGGTCTCCGGTCAGGTGTACCACCCATGCTCCAGCCTCCAACCATGCCGGAGCCGCTTGCCGGACTAGCTTATTCACCGCCACGGCTCCCTGGCTTCCCCCCACGACCAGGACTACGGGAACCTGATCCGGAATGCCCAAATCGGCTAACGACGGGGCTTGATTTAAAGCCTCTAAAAACTGCGATCGCACGGGCGTTCCGACACAAATTTTAGACTT
>JACYMB010000092.1 GCA_015272205.1 Synechococcales cyanobacterium T60_A2020_003
TATAGCGCTAGCCATATCGGTTAGGACATTTTGGTGGGGCGGCTTCGCCGCCCCACCAAAATGTCCATGTCCTAAGCTAGCTGGCAACAGCTATATGCGAGTTAGGAACTATAGCGTGTAGGTAAACCCATCCACGAGGACACCGGGAACGAGCGTTCCCCCCAGATCCCGATGGTCATAACTGCCGACGTCTGGAATCACCTCTTGGGTATGGGTCAGGTCAACAAGGCGATCGCCAAAGCATTGATACAAACTCTCATCGAACCGGAGATTTTCAATGGGCGCAACGATGTCTCCCTGCTCGACCCAAAAACAGGCGTAGCGGGTCATGCCCGTAATTCGTCCCGTGGGGCGATCGCTCCAGTTGAGGTAGTGCAGGTTCGACAGATAGAGTCCCGTCCCTAGTTCTGCCAGGATCTGATCGGGCAATAGCGAACCGGGCTTCACTTCGGGCGATCGCAACTGTTCGCTGGCCGATGCGCCATTGGCAACTTTGCCGTACTCCTTAGCGGTGCGGGAACAAACCAGGGTATTCACCAACTGGCCTTTGACGATGAGTGGCAGTTCGATCGGTGCCGTTTCACCCAGGCTATTAAAGCGGGGGACCAACCCTTGCCGAAAGTTTTCAGACAGATTAAACAATGGAGATAGGGTGCGATCGCCCCGTTGCAGCAACCCCAGGGCACTATGCCCCCGTTGCAGGGCTGACTCGCTAATTCCGCCCCAGGAAAACATGCTGATCAGATCCGCGACCGCTGCCGGAGCGAGGTAAGTCCGGTACTGTCCAGGGGCGATCGCTCTGGGGGGCATCGCCATTCGCTGGAGCTGTTGTTTGGATTGGGTCAGCTTGGTAATAATCTTATCCTGCTGCCAGTCGCTACCTGCAACGGTTCCCTTTACGGCCTGTCCGTCGTCGGTAAAGAGAGAATAGTCCAGCGTGAAGGAATCCGTCGCGAACCAGTGCTGAGTGCCGCAGGAGTCGGCATAGGCACGGATGGACACCCCACCCGCATACAGTCCGGCAAAGTCGCAGTCGGTAACGGTGGGCAAAATCGCATCCGCTACGTCTTCTGAAATCAGCAAATGACCGACATGGACATCGCGGCTGCTCTCTTGCAGACTCGGCAGCACGAGATACGGATCGATGGGTAGGTAGACCAACTCATCGCGAACGTCCTCTAATGCGGTTTTGAGAACGGGAAGATCGAGATCCCACTCGCCCGTAAACGGAATTTGGCAAAAGCTTTGGCGATCCTGCTCCATCAGCGTCAGGGTAAGCTGGCCATCGGTGACGAGTCCAGCCTGCCGTACTCGCGCCCGGTTGAAGCGTATGAAGTGGCTGTGTTCGCCCATGAGTTCTAACGTGAACTGTTCGGTGGGGAATAGGGCATTCCGTAACCACTCCACAAGCTGCGTAAAGGTGGTTTCGAGATCGGCGATCGCGCTCATTTGCCCCCTCCAAACACGTCAATCCCGGCGAACACGCAAACGGGAGAACCATGCCCCACACGAATCAGTTGGTTCGGTTCACCTTTGCCGCAGAAAGGGGTGCCGTAGTGTTGCCAAGTCGAGCGATCGCCCACCTGCACCAAACTGTGCCAGAATTCCGGGGTGGTCGCCCGATAGTTGGGATTGCGTAAAGTCTTTGTGAACTGGCCGTTCTCGATCAGTCGCCCATACTCGCAGCCAAACTGAAACTTGTAGCGCTGGTCATCAATTGACCACGAGCGATTCGTTTCCATATAAACTCCGCGCTCAATGCTGGACACCATCGCCGCTAGGGATTGGCTACCGGGTTCCAGGTTGATATTTGCCATCCGGTCAATCGGGGGACGATTCCACGACGACGCCCGCGCACAGGCCACACCGGGCACGCCCAAACGCTCCTGACTTTCCAAACTGCCCAAGCCCCGTTCTAGGCGACCGTTGCGGATCAGGTATTCCCGGTGGGCAGGGGCTCCGGTGTCGTCAAACTGGTAGCTGGCAAATTCTCCGGCCACCGTAGGATCAAAGGTGATGTTCATCAGTTCCGAACCGTACTGTCGCTGCCCAAAATCAGTCGGTTGAACAAAGCTACCCCCGGCATAGTTGCGCTCATCCCCCAAAATTCGGTCAAGTTCCAGCGGATGCCCAACACTTTCGTGAATTTGCAGCATCATCTGGTCGGGAGCCAGCATCAGCGTGGTGTTCTCCGTTGGACAGTCCTCGGCGGTCAACAGTTCAACCGCCTGTTCCCCGACCTGGAGCGATCGCGCCCAAAGGTCATCGGTCAGAAAATGCTCCCATCCTCCCTGATAGGCATGGGCTAGAAAGCCGTTATTGCTGCGCTGCTGTACGACTGCTCCATCTTGCGCCGTTGCTCCGTAGTGGGTTTCTATGAGGCGAAAATGCTGGTGAGCTTGGGAACCATTGGAACTCACAAACCAGGTTTCCAGGCTCGTGGTGATGGCGGTTGCCATGGTTTGAACCACCTGGTCGGACACCTTCAAGGTTGTACAGAGCCGCATCAAGATATCGTTCACATCGGCAGGACTGAGGGCATCCGGCGCGTGGAGACTGGGTGCAATGAATTGCCCTACCACCTTGGGACGAACGGCAGGAGTCAGCATGTGAATGCCCCACTCGCTGGAGGCGATCGCCTGCTGGTAGGCGTTTTCAACGGCTTGATGTACGCTTTCCCGATCCATCCGGTTCACCGCTGCATAGCCAAGTTGCCCCCGCACCAGGACTTCGACCATTAACCCTTGGCTGAGCGATCGCCCATTCTGGGTTGGAATCGCGTCCCGCATGGATCGGATATTTCGCTGTTCGCGAACCGCTCTGAACCCGACCCAGTCTGCGGCTACCGTCACGTCATCCAGTAATTTTGATAGTTCAGAAATCATGGTGTGCCCACATGCGATCGGAAACTTGAAAAGGGGCGATCGCCGTTACGCATCGCTTTGGGAGGTTTGTTCTTCGGCCAAAATGCGATCTTTGGAGTCTGCCCAGTAGGCGCTGTAAATCCACAGTTCCTCTGACCCTTTATCCTCTATGCTCCAGCGGTAAATAGCTGATTTTGGATTCACACCGACTTCGATCAGCTTTGCACCCATGTAATACTCCATCTGGGTTTTGGTGCGATCCTTAAGTGCAGGCGGATCAGTTTTGCGAACTCGTTTCGACATGTGCGCCTGAGTGGGTTTAGCCATTCGTTTTACATCCTTGTATTGAGCATCACCGTCCCCCTATTAATGTAGGACAAAACCGTGGATGCCCTGCTGGAATGCTCTGAGGTCGTTCAAAGGATAAGCACTGGATGACTTAAAGCTATACTTACATCTCAAAAATGCGCTAAGACATCGAAATCTCTCTACGCTAGATGAAAGCTCACAGTTACACCTCAGTGCAGGGTAGGAAATCGGCATGGAACTACACATCACAGATGCCCATAGCTTGAGAATTATTGATCGGGAAGTGGGAGACCACAGCTTCTCGCCTGCTGAATATGAAATTGTGCGCCGAGTCATTTACGCCACTGCCGATTTTGAATATAAATCGCTGCTTCAGTTTTCGGATCAGGCGCTGCAATCAGGTGCAGCAGCTCTCGCAGCCCGTTGCACGATCATCGTGGATGTGCCGATGGTACAAGTTGGGATAACGCCAACGGTGCAATCTACTTTTGCCAATCCCGTCTATTGCAGCATGGAAGCGATCACCCGTCCCCAGCGCGAGAAGTCGCAGGCCGCTTGGGGCATTGAAACCCTGGCACGCCGCTATCCCGAAGCGATTTTTGTGGTCGGTCAAGCGCAAACCGCCCTAGCCTCGATTGTGGATTTGATCATGGCCAACGAAATAAAGCCATCCCTCGTCATTGGCACCCCTGCTAGATTTCTGGGTATGGAAAAGATGGACAAACGCTTAGTGCAATCGATGGTTCCCTACATTCGGATTCGCGGTCGCAAGGGCAGTGCAGTGGTGGCGGCGGCAATCGTGAATGGATTGGCGGATCTAGCATGGCAAGCCTACGAAGGGGAAGCTGTTCGCTGAGGAAGGAGTTCCCAATTAATACGAGGTCACCAACACTTCCGAAATTTTGCCCCGACGCTTGGCATTACAGTTGATCAAGCGGGTGGCCGAAATGGTGTGGATGTTGAACCCTGCGTAGAGATCGCGAATAAAGTCACAGTCTGAATTGGACAGCATGACCTGGACTCCGCGACTTGCCAGGGTGCGGAAAGTGTCTCGAAGGTGAATCTGGTCGGTTTCGGTGAAGGCGTAGCGATTGTATTTCGTGAAACTGCTAGTGGGACTGATGGGGTAGTAAGGCGGATCAAAGTAAACGAAATCGTGCTCTGTATACGCCTGTTCCACCACTGATTCAAAGGAACCCAGGAAAAGTTCAGCCGATTGGAGGGCGGCCGAGGCGGCGCAGAGCAGATCGGGGTCGAAAATACCGGGATTTTTGTATCGCCCAATCGGGACATTAAATTGCCCCTGGGAATTTTCGCGGTAGAGACCGTTGAAGCAAGTTTTGTTGAGATAGATGAAGCGGGCCGCTCGCTCAATGGGGCAGGTTGAAACGAGCGATCGCATTGTATAGTAGTAGTCCTTGCCGTGATTTTGGCGATGTTCGGCAAGACGCTCAATCACGGCCTCTACATGATCACGAATGCAGCGATAAACGTTAACGAGTTCTGGATTGATATCGGTTAAAACAGCGTGATTGATCCGGTGGGCGAGGTGAAAGAAAATTGCGCCTCCCCCTAAAAAGGGTTCGTAGTAGGTGTGAAATGATGGGGGAAAAAATTCGCTGTACTGGGGAATTAATTGATTCTTTCCGCCTGCCCATTTCAGGAAGGGACGTGGGGTTAGCGATGGAGCAGGGGAATAGACTTGCATGGGACTGGGGTGCCTAGCAGTACACAGAATCAAGGTCAATCAAGAAGCGCAATTAATCGTGGAAATGAGTCTGAATCACAGCGCTATTTTGCTAGCATCACTCCGTACAATGGAGTAAGGATGTCATCAAAAAATACGCTAGTACTCTTAACGTACTACCGTTGATCTCTAAGTACAATAGTTTTAGTGATAAAGATGCAAGAATTTTTTCAAAACGTTTCTCGATATCCTCGGTATTTCATTACTGTGACCCTTGGAGTTCTGTACACGTTTTTAGAGCCGTTACTTCCGTTGTTAAAGCGTCCGAGTACGGCGATCGCCCTGGTTGCCCTATTGATTAGCGTGATGGCGTTCCTATCTTTTACCCTGCGGGCAATGTTGGGATTGAATGTGGCATAGAACTGTTCGCTTGGGGGATGCCTAGCTGTTTCTACCGTTTCAAGCTAGAAAGGAGAGGGGCGATCGCCCCAGGGTTTTCCCCCACACAACACCAAAAATTGATCGCGAATGGAGGACAAGCATTATGGCAACCGATCGACGAGTCGCACGGGTGTCGGAGTTAATTAAGCGTGAAGTCAGCCAAATGCTGTTCTCGGACATTAAGGATGATCGGGTCGGCATGGGCATGGTTAGTGTGACGGAGGTGGAAGTGTCTAACGATCTCCAGCACGCCAGAATTTTTGTGAGCATCTACGGCACGGATGAAGCTAGGGCTGAAACGATGGAAGGACTGAAATCAGCAACCGGATTCGTCCGTAGCGAACTGGGACACCGGATGCGCCTGCGCCGTACGCCCGAAGTGGTGTTTATTGAAGATCGCGGCATTGAGCGAGGAACGCAAGTCCTGTCGCTGATCAACCGTCTGAGCGAAGAGCGCAAAGCGAAGGAAAGCGCTGAGTCTGTGGTTGAATCTACGGTTGAGCCGGAGTAGACGTGTGCTGCCGGACTGGACAACGCTTTCCCTCGAACGGCAGGTGGCGCAACTAGTCGTGGTTCGCGCCTCTGGTTTTCTGTTTGATCACCAAATTTTATATCCCCAGTGGGAACCTCCAGCGGCAACCTTAGAATGCTGGATTCGACAGTTGGGCGTTGGAGGTGTGATCCTGCTGGAGGGCAGTGCGGTTGAAGTAGGTTTGCGATCGCAGCAACTCCAGGATTGGTCAGCGATTCCGCTCTTGATTGCAGCGGATATTGAGGAAGGCGTCGGTCAGCGCTTTTCAGGGGCAACCGGGTTCCCACCACCGATGGCACTGGGTGCGATCGCCCATCGGGATTTGGCAAGGGCGATCGCTCTTGCGGAGGTAATGGGACAATGTACCGCCCAGGAAGCACTGGCGATCGGCATCAATTGGCTGTTTGCTCCGGTGGTGGATGTCAACAACAATCCCCAAAATCCGGTCATTAACATTCGGGCGTTTGGCGAAACCCCAGACGTAGTGTCTCAGTTGTCCACGGCCTTTATCCGAGGGGCACAGCGGCATCCCGTCCTGACTACCGCCAAACATTTTCCTGGTCATGGCGATACGGATACCGATTCCCATCTCCATTTACCCGTCATTCCCCACACGCTCGAACGCCTGCGAACGCTAGAGTTTCTGCCCTTTGAGGCGGCGATCGCGGCGGGGGTAGATGCGGTGATGACGGCTCATCTGCTGGTTCCGGGGATTGATCCCGATGCCCCGGCAACGCTGTCCCATGCCCTACTGACCGAGCAGTTGCGGATAGGAATGGACTTTGATGGGCTGATTGTCACCGATGCGCTGGTCATGGGAGCGATCGCCCAGCGGTATGGTGTGGAAGAAACGGCAGTTCGGGCGATCGCCGCCGGATCTGATATTTTGCTGATGCCTGCCGATCCAGAACGAACGATTGCGGCGGTGTGCCAAGCTGTGAAAACGGGACGCATTCCCCTAGAGCGCATTCATGCCTCGCTGGATCGGCTCTGGCAGGCGAAGGCAAAGGGGGCGATCGCGCACTCGTCGGGCGATACGTCCCATGCGTGGGAGCAGGTTTCACCCCCGCCAGTGAATCTAGAGGCGATCGCACAGCCCAGAGCGATCGCTACAGCCGAAGCGATCCTGCGAGAATCCATGCAGCAGTCTCGTCCTAGAACAGTGCCTCCGGTCTCCGAGGGAGATTCGGCCTGGAATCTGATCCTGCTGGATACAGCCATTCATTGTCCAATGCTGGGACTCAATGCTCCGGCGATCGCCCGTCCCCAAGCGTTGGGATATACCCTCAAACTGCTCGACTCCCATGCGATCGCGGCTGATCCCCTGCCGGATCTGCCGCCTACAGTCTTGCAACTCTTCCTGCGGGGCAATCCCTTTCGCAACACTGCCGGATTGCTCCACCAAGCGCAGGTTTGGTTAAAGGCACTGTCCCATGCAGACGCCTTACGGGGTGTTGTGATTTATGGCAGTCCCTATGCGCTGGACGCCTTAAAACCGCTGATCCCCGATAGGATTCCCTGGATCTTTTCCTATGGACAAATGCCCCAAGCTCAGGCGATCGCCCTAGACGTCCTGTTCGGGGCTGCGGTACAGAATTCAGAAATGAAGGGCGATCGCCCCTTTACGGACTAAGTCTCGCTCACCCTATTTCTCTAACCGCACCACATACCACTGCAAATACTGATCAGGGCCGAGATTGAGTTCACAGCTTGTTTCCATCAGGTAGCGGGCTTGGTCATCCAGGGACGAATAGCGCCGAACGTCTGCCGGAATATTGTCAGGATTCGCGCTCAGCACACCTTTGAGTTTGGCTAAGAGTTCGTCCGGGGTAAAAAATTGTTCAGGCTGATTGGTTTCCAGAACCACGTAGGCATCTTCCTGGAACATCATGGAATCGGGCATGGCGTTCTCCTAAAAACAGGGGTGAACAGGGGGCGGGTTTGGCAATCAGCCCTGAAATGGAGCAAGATCTATCAGCAAAACTCGCCCGTACAAGCCCATCATCCACGGGTAGGGGCGGGTTTGACAATCCAGCCTTGATGTGGAGCAGGATCTATCAGTAAAACCCGCCCCTACTGAATACAGATAAGAATCAAAAAGGGCGCGATCGCGCCCTCTTCACAGTTTAAGTTCAGACTCTCAGAGTTAGTCTTCCGCAAAAATGTACTTGTAGAGATCCTTGGGATCCGGCTCAGGACTGCTCTCCGCGAACTGAACCGCATCCACAATTACATTCTGGATCCTGCGCTCAATCTCCTTGAGTTCCTCTTCCGCCACGATGTTATTTCCGGTCAGGTAGTTCGCAAACCGCTTGATGGGATCACGAGAGAACCACTCTTCTTTCTCTTCTTTAGACCGCAGTTCATCGGGATCGGCCAAGGAGTGTCCCCGGAAACGATAGGTCAACGCTTCAATCAAGGTTGGGCCTTCGCCCGCACGGGCACGGGCAACCGCTTCCTTTGCAACCTCGCGCACCGCCAACACATCCATGCCATCGACTTCAACGCCCACCATGTTGAAGACGCTCGCCTTCTTGTAGATTTCAGGTTGGGAGGTGGCGCGATCGTGAGCCATCCCGATCGCCCACTTGTTGTTCTCAACCACGTAAATAATCGGCAGCTTCCACAGCGAAGCCATATTCAAGCACTCGAAAAACTGGCCGTTATTGGACGCGCCATCGCCAAAGAAGCACACCGTGACCTGATCCGCGCTTTCATCGCCCATGGCTTCGCGGCGATACTTGGACTGAAAGGCTGCACCCGTCGCAATGGGAATTCCCTCAGATACAAAGGCGTAACCACCGAGTAAGCCATGCTCCGCCGAGAATAGGTGCATTGAGCCCCCCCGACCCTTACTACATCCGGTTTCTTTTCCGAATAGTTCGGCCATGACCTCGCGAGCAGGAACGCCTGCACTCAAGGCATGGACATGATCCCGGTAGGTGCTGCAAACGTAGTCGTCGGAACGCAGAGCCTTAATGATTCCCGTCGATACTGCTTCTTGACCGTTATAGAGGTGCACGAAGCCAAACATCCGGCCTCGGTAGTACATTTCTGCACACTTGTCCTCGAAGAATCGACCCAGAATCATGTCTTCGTACAGTCTGAGTCCTTCTTCCTTCGTCACTGTGGTGGCAGTGGGTGAAAAGGTGGGTAATATCCGCTCCTGTACCATTTATTCGCAGTATCCTCGCAGCAACAATATAGGCTCTAGGCCGCCAGCTTTAATCTCTAACCAGTCTTAGATCTTAGGTGATTTTTCGTCCAAATTCACACTCAAAATGGTGCGCCCCTGCTAATTTATCCAACAGCGTGTCTCGGAACAGACCGGACTGTATTCAGCAATAATCCGTTTGGGGGGTAGGCAGTAACGCCTGTATCCGAAGCAATCGCCTCTAGAATCTCCGTTAGTATCCTATCGCCTACTATTGCCTATCGGGGAATAGACCTAAAGCTGAGAGTCTGTCCTAACGTTCATCAGAATTTGACCCTTGGGTTAGCTGATGAGGGGCGATCGCTTATCCAGAAAACCTAAGAAGTGTGCGCTTGTGCCTACGGCTCTCTCGGACTGGAACTAGTTTCAGATATTTTCTTTGCGAACAATCAAATATTCTCCGTTCAATATTGCAACTCTAAATCTAGTGGTCTATATTGTAGTCATCCGATATATAGTCTAGATATAGCGCTAGGAATCCAGTGATAACTTGACCCGATAGACCGTATGCGGTGAGTTGTTTCAATTGCTAAGGTTCGTTGCAATCGCGATCGCTTCTGGGTGAATAGAGGTTAGTATCAGGCACATCATTAGGTCTGCACGATCAAAGTTCGCCACATTTCAGGATTTGCGGGGATTGGCTATTTGAATCCCAAAAACTTGTGGAAAATCTTAAAATCCTTGAACCGTGATTTAGTCAATTTTGCAGGCTATACTATCCGACGATTAAGGTCGCACACATGATCTAGGTGAAGTTTTCCAAGTTCTAAGCTAGATAAACTACCTCTAGGCCATCCAGGGATTTCTAAGTCAGAAGATTGTTGCAGTTCAGTCAATTTTGCTGGGGATGTTAGGTTGTGAGAATTCCGTTGGACTACTACCGGATTTTAGGATTGCCCACTCAAGCGACTGCAGAGCAGTTGCAGCAAGCCTATCGCGATCGCACACTACAGCTTCCGCGTCGCGAATACTCAGAAGCAGCGATCGCGGCTCGAAAGGATTTAATTGATGAAGCCTACGCGGTTCTATCCGATGCTGATCAGCGACGTAGTTATGACACAGGCTTCTTGAAGGAACCCTATGCTTCGGGATCCGAGTCTTACGATTCGCCTCATGACTTAGTTCATATTGCTGAAAGCGGCACCAATGGCGGGGTTGATCCCTACACTCCCAGCATTGAAATCGAAGACCAGCAGTTTGTCGGCGCACTGCTGCTGTTGTTGGAGTTGGGCGAGTACGAATTAGTTTTGCGATTGGGGCGTCCATTTTTAACCAGTGGCAACCTAAATCTTGATCTACGGGATGGTCGCTACGGTGAACCAGAAATCGTCCTGGCAGATATTGTCCTGACCCTAGCCTTGGCCTGCTTAGAACTGGGGCGTGAGCAATGGCAGCAAGGACAGTACGAGAATGCCGCTGAGTCCCTAGAAACAGGGCAAGAGTTGCTATTACGGGAAGGGCTGTTCCCCACCTTGCGCGGTGAGATGCAGTCTGACTTGATGAAGCTCCGTCCCTACCGCGTTCTGGAGTTACTATCTTTGAGCGACGATGCTGAAGCTGAATACTATGAGCGTCGTAAGGGGCTGGGTATCCTCCAGGATATGCTGGATGAGCGGGGTGGCATTGACGGGACGGGAGATGATCAATCGGGACTATCGGTGGATGATTTTCTTCGCTTTGTGCAACAGCTTCGCAGCTATCTCACAACGGCGGAGCAGCAAGAAATTTTTGAAGAGGAAGCCCGTCGTCCCTCGGCAGTCGCCACCTACCTCGCCATCTATGCACTCATTGCGCGGGGCTTTGCTGAACGGCAGCCTGCCCTAATTCGACGAGCAAAGTTGATGCTGATTCGGTTGGGGATTCGTCAAGATGTCTACTTGGAACAGGCGCTGTGCGCCCTACTGCTCGGTCAAACCGAAGAAGCAAACCGAGCCTTATCCCTTAGTCAAGAATTCGATTCGCTAGCGTTCATCCGCGAGTATTCTCAGGAGTCTCCGGATCTTTTACCTGGGTTGTGCCTCTATGGTGAGCGGTGGTTGCAGAACGAGGTGTTTCCCCACTTCCGCGATCTGGCGCGTCAGCAAGCCTCCCTAAAAGATTACTTTGCGGATGAACAAGTTCAAGCTTACCTAGAGGAATTACCCAATGAAGCGGAGTCTAGCGGTTCATGGACATCGGCAACGCCGATCGCCCGTTCTGCTGATCGCTATGCGACTGCTACCTCCCAAGATACGTATCATGCGATCGCCGATAGTTCCTCAGAGTCTGCAGGCTATGGTGCGATCGCCAATATGTCTACAACCGCAACGTTAGAATCCAAATCTGATGCTGTGACTACCAATGGAGTAACGACCATGCCAGCCGCTGAACGTATATCCCAGACCGCTCATCCTGGAAGCACCGGATATGCTTCCAACAGCCGGGGGGCAAGGACTCAAGCTCTTGCCGATCGCCGTTCTGTTTCTCCCGGAACCAGTTCTCGTCCGCCCCATAGCCCTGTGCGCCGATCGTCGGGTGGCCCCCGCCTCGATCGCCTTGCATTGGTCATTGGCGTCGGTTTGCTTGGTCTCTTGGGAACGGTATTCGTTGTCAGTAAGTTAGTCCAAGCCCTGGCAGGAGGGGGGGCAAAGTCAGAATCATCGGCAGCCGTAACCGAGTTACAGGTTGCACCGCTTAGCGCGATTCCTGCAGCGATCGCCTCCCAAATTCCCGCGCAAGCCCCGACTGGAGATTTGACCGAGGAAACGGCCAAGGAGGTGGTTGAAGCATGGCTGAGCGCGAAATCCAAGGCAATGGGTGAGCAGCATCAGGTGGATCAGCTCTCATCGATTCTCTCTGAACCTGCCTTGTCGCAATGGCAGCAGCGGGCGACTCAGCTAGAACAGGGCGGTTCCTATGTTGAGTACACTCACGATGTGACGATTGATACGGTCAACTTTGATGAAGCAACACCCGATCAAGCGAGCGTAGAAGCCACCGTCAGTGAAAAAGCGGATGTCTACGAGAATGGCGAGATCAGTGAAGCTAGTTCCTACGACGATACGCTGCGCGTCATGTATACACTTGTTCGTCAAGACGGGCAATGGCGCATTCAGGGGATGACCGTTTTGTAGACCGGATAACTTGAATGCTGGGCATTTTAAGAATATTGTCTTCTTAGAATGGTGATAGTTCCCTATCCAAGGAACAAAGGCGCAAGATTATGTAAATAGGCGAACGTTTTGCGGGTATTGCCTGCAAGAGTTCGCTTAAATGCTATTAAAAGCACTATTCATTGCGTTTCTGACCCAATCCAGTTCATTAATCATCATGGTGGAATTGCCGACGGCACCACGCATCTTCAACTCAAAACTGATATGAGGTTCTTCTCAGTAAAGGTTTGCAATTATGGATAGGCCCCAAGCTATTTTCCATCTCGCATTTCCGATTACAGATGTTGATCAAGCGAAGGCATTTTACGCCGATGGTCTTGGATGTGATGTGGGTCGTGAGAATGCGGCATCGGTCATTCTGAATTTGTGTGGGCATCAGTTAGTCGGCCATGTCACCCAAACACCTCCGGAACCGCAGCAGGGCATTTACCCACGCCACTTTGGTCTAGTCTTTTCGGAGGAATCAGACTGGGAAACATTGCTAAATCGAGCAATGGACAAGGGATTGTCGTTCTACCAAGCCCCTAAACGTCGATTTCCAGGAGAATTGTTAGAACACCACACCTTTTTTCTGGTGGATCCGTTCCAGAATCTACTAGAGTTCAAATACTACTGCCACCCCGAAGCCATCTTTGGGGCAGCAAATTATGCCAAGATTGGGGACGTGTAGGCTCATCTCCCTATGCCAAGTCTTGATGAAGCCGATCTCAGCAAGGGGCTTGGGGCTTAAGCCCCCTGTCTGAAAAGGGTTTGTCTTTAATTGATTATGGACTAACTGGATTGGGTATCAATCGTGCGACATCGATGATTCGATCGCGATGGGCGTATAAAATTCGTCACTTTTGCGATTGTGGAGCACCATCGTCGTTGTTGTGTTTTCTTCAAACCCAATCCGCTCATAAAACCGCTGCTGATGGGTTGTCATCAGGTAGACACGCTCCACCCGAGTCACGTGGGGATGGGTTAAGACCGTTTCTACCAGTTTTCGCCCCAGTCCTGCTCCTTGATAGTCGGGGTGGATCACCACATCCCAAATGCTGGCTCGATAGATACCGTCTGACGTTGCCCGCGCAAATCCAATCAGGCGATCGCCATCCCACACGCTAACAATGGGCTTGCTATTAGACAGAGCGATCGCCCAATCCTCTACAGAGCGATCGGCGGCCCAAAACGCGGCGATCTGGAAGAGGGCTTGCAGTTCGTGGAGATTGATCACGTGGGGCGGGTGACCAGGGGCATGACAGTCGTGAACATGAAACTGAATATGACGGCAATCCATTGTGAGTAATTCCTTGCTCCTACGGGAATGCTAAATGTGAAGGCGATCGCTAGAGATTACTGAACCAAACGCTGACGCCGATCCTCAAAAGACCTGTGAAGCAGTTAAAAGCTTAAGTCTGGAACTATAGCGTGTCGCCTATTGCCACCCAATTGTGCCAACCTTTGTCGATTGAAAATGTGCATGTAGTACGGTTCTGTCGGATTTACTTTGTATTGTCGTTGGAAAATTTTGAAAATGACAACCCATGTCAGAGCCTTTTTAGGGCATTGATTCAGGAAAAGGTTCAGATATTTTTGAACAACCGAACTGAACATAAACCCAAGGCTTTGAAATTCCGACCTTCATGGGGGGCGATCGCCAGATTTCGAAACGAGTTGGCACTTGAGGATATCCCTAGTCAGAATGAACGTAATCCTAATTTTTTTCAGCCATGAGAGACAGCATTGAAATTCTGGTCAGCAATCTCAGTCGAACCATCGTAGGCAAAGCAGAGGCCATTCAGTTAGTCATCGTGGCGCTGCTCTCTGGCGGACATGCCTTGCTTGAAGACGTACCCGGTGTGGGGAAAACTCTCCTTGCCAAATCTCTAGCTCGCTCTATTGACGGCAGTTTTCAGCGGATTCAGTGTACGCCCGACCTGTTGCCCTCCGATATTACAGGAACGAATGTGTGGAGTCCGGCACAGGGAACGTTTGAGTTTTTACCGGGGCCTGTGTTTGCCAACGTGCTGCTGGTGGATGAAATTAACCGAGCGACGCCCCGCACTCAATCGGCACTGCTAGAGGTGATGGAAGAGCAGCAAGTCACAATTGATGGCCAATCCCGTCCTGTGCCGAATCCGTTTTTTGTCATCGCGACCCAAAACCCTGTGGAGTACCAAGGTACCTTTCCACTACCGGAAGCCCAGATGGATCGGTTTGCCCTAGCGCTGAGTTTGGGGTACCCCAGCGAAACTGAGGAACTGCAAATGCTGGATCGCTTATCTCAGGGATCAACGGTGGACGATTTACAACCGTGCATCTCTCTGGAAAATGTGCAGAAATTGCGGCACCTCTGCGCGCAAATTCAGGTAGAACCTCCGGTACAGCAATACATTTTGAACCTTGTGCGCGCCACTCGACAGGATGACGACATTGTTTTGGGTGTTAGCCCGCGAGGGAGCGTGGCGTTATATCGAAGTATTCAAGCTTTAGCCTTTTTGCTGGGGCGAGACTACGCCCAACCCGATGATGTGAAGCGACTCGCGCCATTTGTGCTGTCGCATCGGATGATTGCCAGTCGTGGACAAAGTGCTAAGCAGACGATTCAACGCCTTTTGGATACAGTGTCTGTTCCCTAGAACTAAAACGGGCGGATGTTTGGTCAGCCCTATTCTGTCAAATCCGCTTAAACACCGACTATGGGTACGGGCGGATTTAGCAAACAGAACCCAGCGAGTGCCGAGGTTTAACAGCAAAACCCGCCCTTAGCCGTCTGGGATTGATCCTTAGCGGATCGCCTTATTACCGATCAAAAACGCTCCCAGGAATTTCCTAGGAGCGTTCCGAGTGATATGCGGATGGCGAGACTCGAACTCGCAAGGCAATGCCACACGCCCCTCAAACGTGCGTGTCTACCAATTCCACCACATCCGCCTGAGTATTCCTTATTGAGGAGGAATTACAGTATATCTTGTTGAGGGTTAAACCGGAAACTTTCGTTTCCGATCAATAAGCATAGGCGAAAATGGCCAGCTTGTATAGCGTTCCCTAGAAAAATTTGAAGAAATGGGACTCTGTTGGATCGGAACCTGGATCGGGATTAAACCATAAAACTTGTTTCTTCGCCTTGGGCCGCTTGCCAACTGCGGGCATCGTAGTATAAATCTTCTAAGGAAATACTGTAGAGCGATTCCTTAAGCTTTTGATGCAGGCGATTCCAGAGGGTAAACGTAACCCAATCCTCGGCTTGTTCCGTGTCTGGTTCAATTCGAGGTAGAGGATCTATGGTTTCTCCAACAGCTTCCAATACTTGGGCTAGGGAAATCTGGGCGGGCGATCGCGCCAGTTGATACCCCCCATGGGCTCCCCGGATCGAATGCACCAGGCCAGAACGCCTCAATTCAATGAGCAACTTTTCGAGATAGGGTGCGGGTAAGTCTTGGCGTTCGGCGATCGCCCGGACAGGGGCTGGTCCATAGCCGGGCTGTAACGCTAAATCCAGCAATGCCTTAACGCTGTAATGGCCACGAGTTGTTAACTTCATCACGCTTGATTTCTTCAGGAGATAGCAATAGAAATAAACCGAATCCATAGTAGGCACTGAGAGTCTGCGGAGAAGCTTCCCTTCTGTGTGCCAATATCTCAAAGCCTTGATTAGTCAACTAAAAATCAGATGAATTCATAGGCAAAATTAGTATAATGTGTTGAAGATGTTATTCGGATTAAGACATAGTTTGTTATTCTGGTCTTATCATTTATATGAGTTAGTCGTCAGTAACCACTCTGAGAATGTCTTCATTGGATTCCGTAAACAGTATCAGCTAGTTTGAATTGCTTGAAGCAACGTAGAAGTGAATGAGTAAGAAGAAAAAGTCTGAACCCCTAACTGGAAAAGCGCTCTTAGCGAAGGTCAAAGAATTAGATAACCTTGGTAAAGAGGATAAAGCGAAAGAGTGCGGCTACTACACGGTCACCAAAAATGGTGTACAGCGTGTGAATATGATGAAATTTCTGAATGCATTGATTGATGCTGAGGGAATTGAGCTTGATGGTAAGCAAGGCAGCAATGGCCGTGGAGGCCGTAGTGCCAGCTACCGAATTAGCGTCCAGTCAAACGGCAACCTTTTAATTGGCGCTGCGTATACGCGCCAAATGGATTTAAAACCGGGCGACGAGTTTGAGATTTCTTTGGGGCGAAAGCACATTCATCTCAAGCAGGTTGATGTAGATGATGAAGATGAATAATTGTCGCTAAAGATATTTACAATGCTCCATCGGCTTTGAGCCGTGAATTCCCTTCGTGTTGGGAGTACTATGCAAAGCTTATGAGATTGAGGCGGTAAGATTTTTTATGAAAACTTGCCGCTTTTGCTGTAGGGAATTCAAAACGATTATTCAGGGCGATCGCCCTGAGGTTTAGGGCGATCTTCAGGATTAAAGTTTAGTTGAGGAATCACACCTTCCTCGTTCACCTTTGATGATGCACATTTTTCCGAGAAATGTCTGATCACACTGATTGAATTTTGTGTTGAATATATAATTTCTGCTTTGCGCTTACAAACTTTTGTGGACTTTATCAAACATAATTCACATCGAGAACCGAGCCGAGTCCAGGTCGGGATGCATTAACTTGGCACAATGGCTTTAATGGTTTGTCCCGGCATTCATTCTGCTGATGATACCGCAGGTTTCTTAACTGGAATTGCGCGATCGCCCCAAGCGTGCTGTGTTGTTCCGGGCGATCGCCTTCCGGTCTACTCTCCCCATCACGTCTTTGAGTTCTTAAACACAATCTGGCCGGAGCCAAGCACCGCTGAGCCATTGGGAT
>JACYMB010000093.1 GCA_015272205.1 Synechococcales cyanobacterium T60_A2020_003
ACTATCGACTGATTACCGATCCCTCCGATGATGATAACTTCAAGGATTATGGTCATGGTCACAGCGCAATGAGCGTTATGGGTTCGACTGCCAACAATAGCTCCGGTGTGGCTGGCATCAACTGGTACAGCAAGATATACGTCAACGATGTGTACAGCGGCGTAAATCTGCAAACCGCAATCAAAGACACCATCAACTACGCCAAAGCCAACAACATGAAAGTGGTGTTCCAGGGTGGCATTCAGGGTGAAGGATGGCTCACCAGTGGTGGAAGCCAAGCCCAACTTGAGTCTCTGATTAGCGCGAATTCAGATATTGCTCTGTTTGCCGTTGCTGCAGGGAATGGTGGCCCTGGTGGTAATCTCAACGATCCAAATTACTTAACCAGTGTTAGTGGTGTTGCGAAACTGCAAACGAATTACAGCAACGTAATCTCAGTTGGAGCGCTGGCAAAAACAGGGACAACCTATGTGAATGGTCTCGCCAATGCTTCTAGCGTAGACATTGCGGGCTACTCCAATCGGGGATCGAACCTGACCCTGATGGCGGCGACTAACTCTCCTGCAATGGACAAGAATGGGGATATGCGCTTCTTTGGAGGAACCTCATGTGCGAACCCGAACATGGCCGCGATCGCCTCTCTGGTATGGAGTGTAAATCCCTACTTCAGCGGTGGGCAGGTGCGCCAACTCCTGATTGACACGGCTATGGATTTGGGAAGCTACGGCAAGGACAACACTTTTGGTAACGGTCTCGTTAACGCAGATGCGGCTGTACGCCGAGCTTGGGCACTGAAGGAAGACTATCAGTTGGCCAGCATGTACTCTAGCAAGCGTTGGCAGCCTACGATCTTCTCCGTTCTTGATGATTTCAAAGTGCTGACGAAGGATATCAAGTTCGTCGTTGATCCCAAGTTCACCCATATCCTAGACACCAACATCCAGACGATCAAGAAACCCAGCGTGGATCTTGAATTTGATGCAATGGACTCCTTTGCCATTGCTCCGGTTGCGTCAGGATTTGATGCCAGTGAAGGGAGCGATCGCCCCTCTATCTTTGATGAGTTGATTGCCCCCACCAGCAACTTCCTCGATGACATGGTGGACGAAAATAGCTGGAGTGAGTCGTTGGCTGACGAGGTTGCCCTCATTTAGGCAACGCCTAGATGCTCGGCAATCTCAAATCCTGTGAGTAGTCTGTAAAAAATGCTCCCCGGTCTGGGGAGCATTTCATGATCTGGAAATGGCGATCGCCCCTCCGATTTGAAATGGGCGATCGCTCTTGATTCTGAAACTAATAGACTAGAACCGAACTAGAACCACTCGGCGTGGAACGTTTCCCCTCTGGGATGATCGGTACGCTCATAGGTGTGCGCCCCGAAATAATCCCGCTGAGCTTGGGTCAGATTCTGAGGGAGGCGATCGCGGCGATAGCTGTCAAAGTAATCCAGCGATGCACTAAAGGCCGGAACCGGAATCCCCAGTTTCGCCGCAACCATGATCACTTCACGCCAAGCATCCTGGCGATCGAGAATCGTCTGCTTAAACTCAGAGGCAAGCAGGAGGTTGGGTAGCGCCGGATTATCATCAAACGCTTTCTTAATCTTGCCCAAAAATCCCGCGCGAATAATACATCCGCCTTTCCAAATCCGAGCGCACTCACCCAGATCCACCTTACCCTCAAACAGCTCTTGGGACGCCTTGCCAATCAGAGCCATACCCTGGGCATAGGAACAGATCTTCGAGCAATAGAGTGCATCCCGGATCTTGGTGATGAATTCTGCTGTATCGCCCTCATACTTTCCAGACGGCCCGGTGAGTTCCTTCGCTGCTGCCACTCGTTCGGCCTTGATCGAAGACATGATGCGGGCGTTAACGGCTGCTGTAATGGTTGGAATCGCAACGCCCAAATCCAGAGCGGTTTCCACCGTCCACTTCCCAGTCCCTTTCTGACCCGCCGCATCCAGGATGACATCCACTAACGCTAATCCCGTTTCGTCGTCCATCTTGGTGAAAATATTCGCGGTAATTTCAATCAAGAAAGAGTTCAGTTCTTCGGTGGTGTTCCAGTCGGCAAAGACTTCATGAAGCTGCTCGTGATCCAGTCCTAGTGTGTTTCTTAGGAGATCGTAGGCTTCAGCAATCAGCTGCATATCTCCGTATTCAATCCCGTTATGCACCATTTTGACATAGTGCCCTGCACCACCGGGGCCGATGTAGGTTACGCAGGGGCCATCGTCAACCTGAGCCGCAATTTTCGTCACAATGGGTTCAATTTCCTGGTAAGCGGCAGCCGTTCCCCCTGGCATAAGGCTAGGTCCATTCAGTGCGCCTTCCTCGCCACCACTAACCCCCATGCCGATGTAGCGTAAACCGATAGACTCTAGCTCTTTGGTTCGACGTTCAGTGTCGGTATAGAGCGAGTTTCCACCGTCAATGATCATGTCTCCCTCCTCCAGTAGAGGCTTGAGATCGTTGATCACGTAGTCTACAGGAGCCCCCGCCTTCACCATGATTAGAATCTTGCGGGGACGCTCTAGCGATGAAACAAATTCTTCGAGGGAATACGCGGGCTTCACATTTTTACCTGCGGCTCGCGTTTCCATAAACTCATCTGTCTTTGCAGATGTGCGGTTGTATACCGTAATGGGAAATCCGTTTCGCTCGATGTTGAGCGCAAGATTCTCACCCATTACCGCTAAGCCAATTAGACCAAAACTCTGTGCCATATCACTCTCTTGAGACTCTCTGCGTAGGAACAACAGACCAACATCCTGAAACAATCGCCGCCGTGTAGCACTGTTCGAGATGACCGGATATAACGCACCGCTATACCCACTGTCGGATGTTCAAGACTGGGACATCTTGAGCGAGGGCAACACCTTTCTCAAGACTTTGTGCGTTTCAATACATTGAGAACCGTTGCTAGAACAGGCGTAGCTGTGCGTGTACCTTACAGAGTAGACAACTTTTTCCGGTAGCCCCATTCATCACAGATTTTCTTTATGCATGGCTCAGTGGAATAATGCTCCAACGGCTGACGATACGGGCTTCTATACCCGTATTTATGCTAAAATTTGTAAGGAAAAAGGGCATTTTTACTAGCCCTTCCCCATCATGTCTAGACATGTCAGCAGTTTTTCATCAAATTCAGCGATTAACTGCTGAAATTTTAGTTTTTTGGAGCTTTCTGGACCCACTATGACTATAGTCCCTACCGATTTGCGGAGTGAAATGTCCCGCTCTTACCTGGAATACGCCATGAGCGTCATCGTAGGACGGGCACTTCCAGACGCAAGGGATGGTCTAAAGCCAGTTCATCGCCGCATTCTCTACGCGATGCACGAACTCGGTTTGACACCCGATCGCCCCTTTCGGAAGTGTGCGCGCGTGGTCGGGGATGTCATTGGTAAATATCATCCCCACGGCGATACGGCTGTGTACGATGCCTTGGTACGCATGGCGCAGGATTTTTCCATGCGGCTACCGCTAGTAGACGGGCACGGTAACTTTGGGTCTGTCGATAATGATCCCCCAGCGGCGATGCGATACACCGAGTGTCGTCTGCGGTCTCTCGCGACTAACTCGCTGCTTCAGGATATTGAGGCGGACACCGTTGACTTTATTGACAACTATGACGCCTCCCAGCAAGAACCGCTGGTTTTACCCTCACGGATTCCCCAGCTTTTGCTGAATGGCTCCTCTGGGATTGCGGTGGGCATGGCGACGAATATTCCACCCCATAACCTCGGTGAGCTAATTGATGGGGTGATTGCGCTGATCCGCAATCCAGAATTGACGGATGGCGAACTGCTGAGCCTGATCCCAGGGCCAGATTTCCCGACGGGGGGTATTATTCTAGGGACTAGCGGCATTCGAGAAGCCTACGCCACAGGCCGGGGATCA
>JACYMB010000094.1 GCA_015272205.1 Synechococcales cyanobacterium T60_A2020_003
AAGTTTTCAAACCTCTGGATACGCTCCAGCTTTAACTCTCCCCAAACTGCAACTGTCAGCGATCCCCAAACCTCAACACCAGCCGCTGAAAAACTCAGAGAGTCTGAAAGCATCTCGCGTTTAGAAGCGGGGGATCAATCTGATGGCTCTTATATTGCAGAAAGTAAAGCAATAGATCAAGGGGGGCTAGAGCGTTTTCCGCTATACCGACGAGTTTACAAGCAAACAGGGATCATTATGTTATGAATTTATAACATAATGATCCCAAAAATCGATCCCTTCCTGGGGTTGATGTCAGAATTTGTTGATATTTGCGATCGCAGATCACAGATTATTTAGCTTAAAGACTTTCAGGGCAAGTGCTTTCGAGGATAAGAGCCTGCCAATGGTGTTAAGGCTCCAGTCTCGGGGGATAGCTAAACGCTGCTCAACAATCGCAGGGGGAATCTGATAAGCTCAAGGCACCGAAATATCTAGCTCTAGTGCCGCTTACACTCCATGACCGCGCCTGTTCCTTCAAATCTGGTTGAACCTGGATCTATGGGTGATTCCTCGAACCCATCCCGTAAGCTGCGGGTTGTGACGTCGCTGTTGCAGCGTGCGGCTACCCTGTTTGTGCGATCGCAGTTAACCGCCGTGCAAACCCTGGAGGTTGACTTGGGAGGGGGCGATCGCCAACTGTTATCTGGCTCTATTCCCAGGGTAGCTCTAGCGGCTCAAGGTGCCGTGTATCAAGGCTTACACCTTAGCAATATTCAGGTTGAGGGACAGGATATCCAAATCAATTTGGGTCAAGTTCTGCGGGGCAAATCCCTACAGTTAATCCATGAAATCCAACTAAAAGCGGCATTAGCGTTAGAGGAAACGGATCTAAACGCGTCGTTTGCTTCGCCCTTGTTTGATGATCTGCTCTGCCGACTGTTTCAGGCGATCGCCAGCTACTTGGATGTGCCCTCTTCGCTAGAAACCCTCAGCCGCCAGGATATTCAGAGCGTCAAAGCTAGCTTGTTTGAGGACGGACTCAGCTTGCGGCTGTTATTTGCCAACCCGGACCTAGAAGGACACTGCCTAACGGCTCGCGCCCGCTTGGTCTCCAAGAATCCCCGAATCCTTACCTTCCGCGATGTTCGCATCGAGTTTGGGTTAGAGACCGAATCTCCAAGCTCCGAAGCCACGATTCCCTACGTGCCCCTACCGTTGGGATCGGATGTAGAAATTCATGATTTGAAGCTCACTGAAGGCGCATTGCACTGCCAGGGAACGATTCGGGTCCGTCCGTAGGCCTAGATTCGGGTAAACACTGCCCGATACACAGGCTTTCCTTGGGAGAGAGTCACGGTTTCGCGCTCTGTTTGAACCGGGAGAGAATTTTCAAGGAGCCAATCATCCCCTTGACGCTCAAAGGCCGGATGCTCGACAAAGCGGTCAACCATGTCCTTAGCGACTGCCTCGATATCGGACTGGAGGAGCACCTGTCCATTGGGTACGAGATAGTCCGCCAGCTCAGCAACGAGTTCTGGCTGTACCACCCGTCTCTTTTGATGGCGTTTTTTGAACCAGGGATCGGGAAATTGGATCGTCACTCGCTGCAAGACTCCCTTTGGCAGTGAGGCTAGGAGCGATCGCACTGAATTGTTGGCGTTGCAAAATACAAAATGCAGATTGGTGAGTCCCAAGTGTTGGCGATCGCCCTCCGCCTGCTCGACTAGGGGTTGACGAATTTCTAAGCCTAGGAAGTTCCAGTCGGGCTGCTGTTGCGCCATGTCCAGTAGAAACAGGCCTCGTGCTGAACCGATGTCGAGATGGAGCGGTTGGTGGGCGATCGCGTAGACCGATGACCAGTCAGGGGGAGGGGGTGGGGATTGATATTTTTGGCTGAGGGGATTGACGTGTTGCCGCACGCGCCGACGCATTGAACCTACCGTCATGTCTAAACCTCCTTCCCAATCCATAAATCCAACGGGCTATACTCAATGAGAACCCAAGCCCTTTATTCTAGCGGGTTAACGTCTTCCAGACGACTTAAACCTACACCACCTCTTCAGAACTTCGTCGATTGATCCCCATGACTGTATCGGTTAACTTCGCTATCCTGAGTGATCCCCATATTGCCCTTCCCCACACCATCTGGGATAACCCCAACCGCTTTCATCAGGTTGAAATCAGCATTCCGACCTTAGAAAAAGTTTTTGCCGAATTGGAACCCTTGGATCTGGATTTCTTGCTGATCCCCGGTGATCTCACCCAGCATGGCGAGTTGGAAAATCATCAATGGTTGGCCGATCGCCTGCGTCAACTCCCCTATCCCACCTATGTAGTTCCTGGAAATCACGACATTTTGCATCCTCATCCGGGCGATCGCACCGCCGGAATTAGCGATTTTACAACCTGCTACCGGGACTTTGGCTATGGTGATCCCCTGGTTCCCTACTACTGCTGTGAGGTTCATCTCAGCATAAGATTAATCGGCCTCAACTCCATCTACTTTGACGATCGTGGGCAGCAAACCAGTATGGGGCGGATTGATGAAACCCAGCTTCGGTGGTTGGAGCATGTATTGACGCAACACGGCCACGAAACGCTGCTGGTGATGGTGCATCACAACGTGGTTGAACACTTGCCGAACCAGTCTCAGCATGTTCTAGGGCATCGCTATATGCTCGAAAATGCCGATGAGTTGCTAAGCCTACTGCACCAGGCTGGTGTGCGGCTCATTTTCACGGGTCATTTGCACGTTCAGGATGTGGCGGAATGGAAGGGAATTTATGAGATCACGACCGGTTCCCTTGTGAGCTATCCCCATCCCTACCGCCTGTTCTCGTATCAAACCCACGCTGACGGAACCACCCAGCTCAAATTCAAAACCGTTCGCATTGACACCGTGGCGGATGTTCCCGATCTTCAGCAGTGGTCGCGGGACTGGTTGGGCGATCGCTCCTATCCGTTTATGGTTAAGCTATTAACCCATCCGCCTATTAATCTTGACTTGGCTCAGGCTGAGGCGATCGCCCCCCAACTCCGTCACTTTTGGGCAGATATCGCCTATGGTGATGCTCAGTTTGATTTTCCAGACTTGCCAGCCGCACTGCGAACCTACTTCCAACAATTCGGTGCGGTTGATCCCGAAGGAAACGGCTTACCTATCGATAACCAGGCGCATTTGATTCTGTAGCATCCTACCTAAAATGGCCTCATCAAGAACCGTGGCAGCCGACTCTGAGGCTTAGTCTGGCTTCCCGTAGGAACTGTGCCCTACCTTGACCGGGGGCAACCGTTTCCAGATGGACAGAGTTTGCAGTCGAGCGTACTAGGCAATGTGGGCAATGCGAAACCCCATCTGGCACTCGTACTGCTCTGGTTCCGTGTGGTTATGTTTGCTGAGCGATCGCCCGCATCGGAGCTGCTCTCCATTCCAGCGGGGCTGACCGGCCTGATCGGCCATCAAGCATCCCTGACATACGGTCTCCGGTGGCAGTAATTGGCTATCCATTACAACAACTAACATACGTGATCTCCTTATACTGTGGCTGATCCCGTTCTTTCTATTCTACGCATCGCGCTATGGGAAGCTGCGTCAATTAATACATAAGTTTAATCAGCAATTTGGAAGATCCTTTAAGGATTGGGATAGCTAGAGTTATCATTAGATATTTGGGCTAAGTGCTCCACGTATCAATGAATGGCGATAGGGGCGATCGCCTGTCCTGCGTTCTCCAACCTGAACCGACACGGTGACCCCATCGCTCTGAACTGTTCTCATCAACCTTGGGATTTTGGGAGTTTGCCGTGACTCAAACGAATTTAGACTTTTTGGCTAGTGTTGACCCGACCGTCGCTGGACTGATTCAAAATGAGCTTCAACGCCAGCGCGACCACCTGGAACTGATTGCCAGCGAAAACTTTACCTCGGCGGCGGTGATGGCTGCCCAGGGATCAGTTCTGACCAACAAGTACGCAGAAGGCCTACCCAGCAAGCGCTACTACGGGGGCTGCGAATTTGTGGATGAAATCGAGCAAATCGCCATCGATCGCATCAAGCAATTGTTCGGCGCTGCCCATGCCAACGTTCAACCTCACTCTGGCGCACAGGCAAACTTTGCTGTGTTTCTCTCACTTCTGGAGCCGGGCGACACGATTATGGGCATGGATCTGTCCCACGGCGGACACCTGACCCACGGCTCTCCCGTCAACGTCTCTGGAAAGTGGTTTAAGGTGGTGCAGTACGGCGTTAGCCCGGAAACTGAACAGCTTGATTACGATCAAATTCGGGATTTAGCCCTTCAGCACCGTCCCAAGTTGCTCATCTGCGGCTACTCGGCCTATCCCCGTGTGATTCACTTTGACAAGTTCCGGGCGATCGCCGATGAAGTCGGAGCCTATCTCTTGGCAGACATTGCCCACATTGCCGGACTGGTGGCTACCGGGCATCACCCCAGCCCCATTCCCCACTGCGATGTTGTCACCACCACCACCCATAAAACCCTGCGCGGCCCCCGGGGTGGACTGATCATGACCCGTGATCCAGAGTTGGGCAAGAAGTTTGATAAGGCCGTATTTCCAGGAAGTCAGGGAGGCCCGCTAGAACACGTAATCGCCGCGAAGGCCGTTGCTTTTGGCGAAGCCCTTCAGCCCAGCTTTAAGACCTATTCCGGTCAGGTCATTCAAAACGCCCAGGCGATGGCCGCCCAGCTTCAGGCGCGGGGCATCAAGCTGGTGTCCAATGGTACGGATAACCACCTTATGCTATTGGATCTGCGGTCGGTGGGGATGACAGGTAAGGTTGCTGACCAGTTGGTAAGTGAGGTCAACATTACCGCAAACAAGAACACGGTTCCCTTTGATCCAGAGTCGCCCTTTGTCACCAGCGGTCTGCGCTTGGGTTCGCCAGCAATGACCACCCGTGGCATGGGCACCGAGGAATTTGTGGAAATTGGCAATATCATTGCCGATCGTCTTCTCAATCCAGAAGATAGTGCCGTTGCTAGTGACTGTTTACGTCGGGTTGCGGCGCTGTGCGAACGTTTCCCGCTGTATCCTCATCTCACGGTCGTTTCCCCCAGTCCTGCTATGGTCTAGGACTCTTGATGCGGCGATTCAGATGAACGGCAGCACTCCTTGGGTAACATACTCAGGGGGTGCTCCCTTTTGTTGAGGTGAATAGCCCCGAGCGCCAACCTTAATTTTCCTGTCGTTGTGTAAATAATCTGGATTGCCAAGCGGGGCGATCGCCCTCAGTGATGCAACTGATTGCAAAGAATTACGTAGTTTTTGTTAACTTTATGTCTCTGTAGCGATCCTGATTTTTAGGGATCTATCATAGCTCTAGCGTGTAGAATAATTCGACTTCTATCGGATAAGGCATCAGCGTACACGTAGGTAGTCAATCGTTAGCTGGTGAGGTCTACCACAAGGTTGCGTTTACGTTACTGAACCCATCCATACTTGCAAGACCATCACGCTTGAGTTGAGTTCCTCATCTTCACCCTAGCCCCGTTACCATCTCGCATGACAGACATTACCCAAAAGGATGTATCGCTCTACGAACTTGCTCTGAGTTGCGAACAATCCGTTCATCCCCTGCAAGTCAGCCCCACCATCTTCAAATCCATGTTGGGCACCGTAATCGATTTTCTGCTGGAGGAGCAGCTTCCCGCAACGCTATGGATGAAATTGCCACGGGGAGCACTATGGCAGGCAGAAGTGAATCGTTTATACGAAATGGCGAATGTCCCGTACATCGTTTACCTTCTCAAAAATGCGAATTCGGATGAAACAGAGCCGTCTTCTTCTGCAACTGCCCATCGCAACGGGGCTGGACTTGAGGCAGACGCCGCCCTGGAGATGGAGACCGATTTAGATGATCCTGAAGCAGACACGCCATCACCCTTTGAAGGTTCAGACGATTTTTTTGATGACCTCACTGCAATCCAGGCTCAAACCATAGAACAGGGCACAAAAATAGTTCTAACGCTCGCTCCCAATAGCCAACTGCGTCGTGAGTACTTTGTTCTGGCGCAGACTGCTCCACTCTCGATTTTGATGCTGGCCCATCGACCGCGATCGGTGCGTAGTTCTCAATCGTCGGAACCCCCACTCGGTACAAATGCGCCTCTCTTGATGCGGATGTCCATAAAAGAGGTGAATGATTCGGAAGCGTCAGCATCCTGTAAGCATCCCTTACTGGGCATTTGCTCATTTCAAGCCCAAACCATTCACTATGTGTTTGATGGCATTCGGCAGGCGATCGCCTCTGGGCAAGCGAGTGGAGAACCGTCACCGGACGCTAGCTATGTATTGGAACACTGGGACACCTTGGCATCCCATATTGTTGACGATCCAGATCTTGGCTTGGTCGGGAGGTTCTTTAATCGCCAAATTCAACGACAGGAGGATCTCTGGCGCAATAGCGCTGCCGCCCGTCAAAAAGCCACTATGGTGTCTGAGCTTCAGTTGCTAAACGAGGAATTGCTCAACGCTAACCGTTTGAAGGATGAATTTCTACAAACGGTTGGGCAGCAGTTACGCACGCCCTTGAGTTCAATGAAAACGGCTCTGACCCTCCTGAACTCGCTCAACCTGAAGCCTCCCCAGCGTCAGCGATATATGGATCTACTTACCCAGGAGTGCGATCGCCAGAGTTCTCTGATTACAGGCGTTTTAGATTTGCTCCAGCTAGAGCACGCAGCTGAAGATACCCCGATGCAACCTCTCCGCCTTGTGGATGTCGTACCTGCGGTGGTCAGCACCTATCAGCCCCTAGCCCAGGAAAAGGGAGTCATGCTGGCGTACACTATTCCCGACGACCTTCCAGCGGTTTCGTGTGCTAGTGCATGGTTACGACAGATTGTGATTAATCTACTGCACAACGGCATTAAGTTTACGCCGACGGGGGGGCAAGTTTGGGTTACGGCCTGTCAGCAGGGTGACTATGTGCAGATCGAGTTTCGGGATACGGGGATTGGGATTCCCGCCGCCGAAATTCCCACGATCTTTGAGCGATTCTATAAAGCCCGCCAGATGAGCGATGAGGATTCTAGCGGCGTCGGGTTAGGATTATCGATCGTGCAACAGCTTTTGTTGAATTGCGGCGGCTCTATTTCGGTCAAAAGTAAGGTCGGTGAAGGATCGTCTTTCAATATCTTGCTCCCGATCTATGCCCGTCAGTGAGCGATCGCCCGTTAATTGTGCCTCACTCCTGGAGTAGGATCAGAAATCTGTCTGCCGTTAGGGTGCGGTCATTGGGTACGGCTGCGGGAATCGCTGATGGGGCGGCGCATCGTCCAATTCAAGCCTCGAAATTAACCCTGTCCTCCAAAATGGCAACCGATTCCCAGCGCTCACGACAGGCGTTGAGGGGCTGTTTTTCCCCTATTCCTCGTTTGTCTCAGTGTGCATCCTGTGCTGAGGCTATAAAAAGCTACAGCTAGATAAATAACTAATGATAAATCACACATTGACGGCAGTTAGGGGGTGCGCTACTTTTGGTCAACATCTGCGTTTTTATTGTTAGGCAACGCTATCCGTTGCGTTTATCAAAACCAAGATTTAGGAGTATATCGTGGTGAAGTTGCGCTGGATTTTTCCGAGCCTCTTGGGAGCCGTTGGGGCGATGATGCTAGCCTTACCCGCTCAAGCGGCCCAGTTGTTGTACTGGAACTTTGATTCCGATGGGAATCGCCTCACCTTCACAACCGACGATGGGGTCCAGCCACGCGCCCAGTTAGTCTTTGATCCAACGCGGATTGTGATTGATCTGCCCGGTACGACGCTGGGGCGATCGCAGGTGAATCAGCTTGTGAACCAGGACGGTGTGCAGGAAGTTCGGATTGGGCAATTTGACGCACGAACGACACGCCTAGTCATCGAGCTTAAACCGGGCTATACCGTTGATCCGCTCCAGGTGCAGGTAACTGGCGATGCCCCCAACCAGTGGACGGTGCAGCTTCCCCCTCTGCAAGCACCCGACACGTCAACAACAGCCGCTCTGCCTGGGTTCACGGTGGATACCTCTGGGGCAGCGACCCAGCTAGAGCGGCTCCAGGTTACGGCGGATGGCCTGTTTATCCGCACCGCAGGCAGCCCACCAGAGTTGGAGGTTGAACGGAGTCGCGATCGCCGCCAAATTACGATTGATCTGCCGAATACGGTCGTTTCACCCGCACTACTCGCCCAAACCCAGACGATCGCAGAGTTGGGCATTAGTCAGTTGAGCTTTAGTCAAGTGGAGGGCGAGGAACTGTTAGCCCGAATTACGATGACGGTGGATGAAGACAGTCCAGATTGGCGGGCAAACGCCAGTAATTTAGGCGGTATCGTGCTTCTACCCAAAGGTCGAGTGGTTGCCTTGGTGAGCGATGATCGCGTAGTTGAACCTCCTCCCCCGGCAATCCAACCATCCCAGGGTTCGCCGCCTGCGCCTGCTCCTGTGGCTCCGTCTGAACCCGTCATGACTGCCCAGACCTCCCTCGCCACCATTGAAGCGATCACCTTGGAAGATAACCAGTCTCAGCTTGTGATTGAGGGCGATCGCCCCTTGACCTTTAACAGCGGATGGGATCGCGCAACTACGGACTACCGCATTGAAATTTTGGGAGCACAGCTTGCCCAAAACATTACGGGGCCTCAGCTTACTGCCGATAGTCCCCTCTTGCGAGTCCGAGTCCGCCAGGAAACACCCGATACGGTCGTTTTGCTGGTGCAGCCTGCCGCTGGAGCGGTAGTTGGAGACCTCAATCGCCCGAATCAACAGACCCTAGCCCTGAGCATCGGACGACGGGAAAATCAAGTCATTCCGGTTCAGTTGCCCGCTAACTCCGTTAACAGGTACCCGTCCGTAGCTGATTTGCCTGTGATTCCCGATGGCCGTGTCTTGGTCGTTCTCGATCCAGGTCACGGCGGCCCCGACCCTGGTGCGATTGGCATTAACGGCATTCAGGAAAAAACTATCGTGATGGCGATCGCCAAAGATGTCGCCGCTGTTTTGGAAGAGCAAGGCGTGCAAGCGGTTCTTACCCTCACTGAAGATCGCGATCTGGGTCTAGAACCCCGCGTTGCTCTGGCCGAACAGCTTGATGCCGACCTGTTTGTGAGCATTCATGCGAATTCCATCGATCTGAGCCGACCCGACGTGAACGGTGTGGAAACCTATTACTACTATTCCGATGCCTCCGCGAGGCTGGCTCAGCTCATTCATAACAGCGTAATTCAGGGCACAGGTTCGATCGACCGAGGCGTTAGAACTGCCCGCTTCTACGTCTTGGTCAACACAACGATGCCCGCCGTTTTGGTGGAAACCGGATTCGTGACCGGATCAATTGATGCGTATAACTTGACCGATCCGGATTTCCAAGAACAGATGGCGCAATCGATCGCCCAGGGAATTTTGCTGTATATTCAACAAAACCTTTAAAAAATGTGTCGTACTCAATCTGGACGTTAGCAACTCTATGGCGAATGCTTTTGATACACCCAAGCCTCCGTTTGGCGATCGCGCCCTTGCCCAAGGTGCTATTGGCGCATTTGATAGCGGTGTTGGGGGATTAACCGTTCTCCGAGAACTCCATCGCCAGTTGCCAAACGAATCCATTCTGTACTTTGGCGACACCGCACGAGTTCCCTACGGCGATCGCTCGGCTGCTGAAATCATCCATTTCGTGCGCGACATTTTGGACTGGATGCAGGGTCAAGGCGTGAAAGCGGTCGTTATGGCCTGTAACACTAGTTCCGCGCTGGCGTTAGAAACCGTTCGCCAGGAGTATCCCTTTCCAATTTTGGGAATCATCCTGCCAGGAGCACGAGCAGCCGTCCATGAAGGCAAGCGAATTGGGGTGATTTCAACCGTGGCAACCGCAAAAAGCCATGCCTACCAACGCGCCATCCATGAAATTAATCCCCAGGTGCAGGTGTGGGAGGTTGGATGTCCAGCCTTTGTCCCGCTGATTGAACAAAATCAGATCCATAGCCCCAAAGCAGAGGCGATCGCCCGTCAGTATCTCCAGCCACTGCTCGACGCTCAGATTGACACTCTCATTTACGGCTGCACCCACTATCCCCACCTTGCGCCCGTCATCCAAAAGATTTTGCCCCCATCGGTACACATTGTTGATCCGGCGGTTCATGTGGTAGCCGCAGCCGCGCAGGAACTCGACTGGCTTGGGCTACGGAGCACCACAACCCGTTCAAGTACTCGCTTCTGCGTCAGCGGCTCTCCTGACCAGTTTGCATTGCTTTCAGCGCAATGGATTGGATATATGCCTAATGTTGAACAGGTGATTTTTCCCATCACGTCTAACCAGCCCCACCCCCCCTGGAAGTGGAATCCATCGATGGGTTTGTTTGAGCAAGGCTGCTCGATGGAGATGGATCCCTAGGGAATTCGGGTTGAATCCTCATCGATGTCAACGTTTTACCTATGCGTCTGGGTCGAACTCAGGCTGATTAGCTTCATCCTGGGGCAAGGTCGATACCACTGAGAGACTAAATCCACGCAATCCTTTCCTGAGCTTAAAATCCATAACGGTGCGTTTGTTGTCGTTGAAAAAAGTCTTTTCCGCTCGACCAAATCGCGCAGAATTTCGATGAAGTCTTGCCGGAGTTGATAGTCATCCTCACCGAGCATTTGAGCGACTTTCCTAATTTCTGCTTTATGCTCCTGTTCTGGAAGATTCCCAATATTCCAAGCGAACATACCTAGAACTACCAATTTTTCCCTAGCATCATAGGTATCAGCATACTGAAAGTAAGGCTTTAGAAATTCCGTCATGACATCGGACATCTTTTCTTGGCCTTCTGGTGCAATCACGACCTCCTTGACGGAATCCTTCAACGGCCCCTGGGCAACTTGCTTCTGGAACTCCTGAAGAGAGGCTTGAGGGCTCTGCTCATACTTTGCGTCCTGTAGAAGCTCGTTAAAGCCTTTCGATTTTCTTGTCATTGATGTTCCCCATCAGTATGTTAACTGGATCCAAATGGAGAATATTGCCTGGACATCCAGCCGCTGCGGAGTCCAGATTTTTACAAAAGTTTAAGAATTGATCTGAGATTGATGCGGAAGTATAGATCAAGATAAGCAATACAGTCTTAAAATGCCGCTG
This sequence comes from Synechococcales cyanobacterium T60_A2020_003, assembly GCA_015272205.1. NCBI lineage: Bacteria > Bacillati > Cyanobacteriota > Cyanophyceae > Synechococcales > Synechococcales cyanobacterium T60_A2020_003. The sequence continues at coordinate 11,094 of JACYMB010000094.1, forward strand.
GACACCCAGGGAAAATTGACAATTTGTTAGCACTTGGTTAGAGATTCATCCCCGTGGTGGCAATTTGGTAGGAGTTGAGGCATTCTGGTATTGCTCAGGCGCATCATCGGGGCGATCGCCCTGGGTAGGGTAGTCTGGAATTGAAGCATATCGAGATGTTGGATTCCATAGCGATTAGAATCAACGAGTTTCCAGGGGCTACCTTGCCAAAGGTAGGCGGAAAGCTCTTGATTACTCCCTATGAAAGGGTACAAATCTTGCAATGGTTTCCAATTCTGCAAGGTTCGGGGAATGCTAGAAGAAGTCTATCGATAGAAAGTGATTCGTTTACCGTCCGAGAGAGTCCGAATCCATGACAGTTGTACTAACCGTTGGAAGTCGCTCTGTAACCGCTGAGGAAGTGTTGCCTCTGCTAGCGGGGTATCAAATGCTGCCCAAGTTCCTACAAGAGATCTTGATCGATGAGGCGATCGCCGACGTAGAGTGCAGTCCAGAAGAGATTGAAACCGCTTGCAACACCCTCTACGAACAAAACAACATTGTCGAGGAAGAGGCACGTAAAGCTTGGCTGCATCAATACGGCATGACCCCAGCCCAGCTAGAGTCCTTGGCTACACGAGAGCTTCGGATTGAGAAATTTAAGCAAGCCACCTGGGGGACAAAGCTAGAATCCTACTTCCTGCGGCGTAAAGACAAGCTGGATAAGGTGATCTACTCTCTGATTCGAACCAAGGATGCCGGCATTGCCCGTGAACTCTATTTCCGGATTCTGGAAGGCGAACAGTCCTTCGGGGAACTGGCGCGGGAATACTCCCAAGGGGTGGAATCCCAAACTGATGGGTTGATCGGCCCTGTAGAACTCAGCGTTCCCCACCCGATTTTGGCTCAAGTGTTGGCGAGCAGTCAGCCGGGTGAACTCTCTCCCCCAACGAATATTGGAGAGTGGATTGTCCTCGCTCGCCTAGAGAAATTCATTCCGGCTCAGATGGATGATGCCATGCGATCGCGCCTGTTGAATGAATGCTTTGCTACCTGGTTACAAGAACAACTCGCCAACGTTGATTTGTCCTCTATTCGTAAAACTCCTGAGCCGTCGATTGCCCCATGACGTACACGAAATCTGCCCTCCAAGAATTTCTAGGCACGATTCCTCCCTTTGATCGTCTGCCCGATGCCGTGCTGACACGCCTTGCTGAGGAATCCCAACTTTTGCGCTACCGCATGGGACAGCCCATTGTGGTTCGGGATACCATGCCCGCCCAAGTCTCGATCATTCACCAAGGCCAAGCCCGGTTCCTCGGCTATGATCCCCGCACAGAACGCCCCGTCACCCTAGAGCTAATGAAGTCTGGCGCGGTGTTGGGTTGGCTCGGCCTCGTGCGCGGCGTGCCCTGCGAAACGGCGATCGCCTCTACGGAAACGATCTGCCTAACCATTCCTGCGAGCGAATTCCTGGGGTTGCTCACCGGACAACCTGCCTTTGCCAACATTCTCCGCAGCCAGTGTTCCCTAATCGAAACCTTTGACCTACTGGGAGCGGAACTGCACCGACGCGCCATTGGCGATTACGACCTCAAGGAACTGACCCTGCGCGCCCAGCCAGAGGCGGTGGTTAAAAACCTATCCCCCGGTGCGGTTCCCCTGACTCAGCTCGAGCGCGATCGCCTCTGGTTTGTGAGTGGCGGTGGGGCGATCGCCAACTTTGAAGTCGGAAGCTGTATCGATCGCAGCAAAACCTCAGGAGCGATCGACGTTGTCGGTTCCTTCCCGGCACGGGTGATCGGCATCCCAGAGGCGATTGTACAGAGTGCGATGGTTCCGGTTGTTACCGCCGAGGTTATTGAAACCAACGGCGAAGAGAGTGCAACTGCCACCGCTCCCGGCCCCAGCCTTCCCCCGATTCCCATCGCACCCGATCGCCCGCCCGAGGGCACGCCCTTTTTTGTGGAAGACGATCGCGCCCATACCAAATCCTTGAGTCAGTACCCGTTTGTGCGGGGTCGCGGCGAAATTCCTGAAACCATCGCCTGCTTCCAAATGTTGGGACGCTATCTCCACATCCCGTTCCGACGCGACGTGATCGAGCGGGCACTGCGAAACCAGCTTCAGCGCACGGGCGGACTTTCCCTCGACCTCCTGGGTTCAGTAGCAGAATTTATGGGTCTGCACGCTCAACTGGTCTCCATTCCCGTCACGTCCCTTGGCCGCCTTGAAGCCCCCGCCATCATTCAATGGAAAGGCAAATATTGCCTCCTGTACGACATAGATGAGCGGGACGTTGTCATTGCGGTGCCGGATCAGGGGGTTCAGCGGATCAAAACCGAGAAAGTCTCCTCGACGTGGGGGACTCCGGTTGAAGCCCAGGAAGGCGTGCCTGCCGGAGAGCGCGGCGATGTGCTGATGCTCACGAAGACCAAGCAGACTCCCGAAAAACGTTTCGGTCTGGACTGGTTCTTGCCGTCGCTGGTGAAATATAAGCGGGTCTTGATTGAGGTTTTCATTGCCTCTTTCTTCGTCCAGCTTTTTGCCCTGGCCAACCCGTTGATGATTCAGATCATCATCGACAAGGTGATCGTGCAAAACAGCACAGATACGCTGCAAGTGCTGGGCATTTTTCTCTTGGTTCTCGCTATCTTTGAAGCGGTGCTGAGCAGTTTACGAACGTACCTGTTTGTAGACACCACGAACCGGATCGACATGGCCTTGGGATCGCAAATTATCGATCACCTATTGCGCCTCCCCTTACGCTATTTCGAGAAGCGTCCAGTGGGTGAACTCTCCACCCGCATCAACGAGCTTGAAAATATTCGCCAGTTCCTCACGGGTACGGCTCTAACCGTGGTGCTAGATGCGGTCTTCTCCGTCATCTACATCGTGGTCATGTTTGTATATAGCTGGCTGCTGACCATCGTTTCCCTGGCGATCGTACCGCTCTTTGTCGGGCTGGCGGTGGTGGCGTCACCGTTAATTCGTCAGCAACTCCGGGTAAAAGCAGAGCGCAACGCCGAGACCCAGTCGCACTTGGTGGAAGTCATCTCCGGTATTCAGACGGTGAAAGCGCAGAACATGGAACTGCGGGCTCGGTGGCAGTGGCAGGAACGCTATGCCCGCTACATCAGCGCGGGCTTTAAGACGGTGCTGACCTCCACCACTGCCGGATCGGCTAGTAATTTTCTGAACAAGCTATCAGCCCTACTCGTCCTCTGGGTGGGTGCGTACCTGGTTCTAAAAGGTCAGTTGACCTTGGGTCAGTTGATTGCGTTCCGAATTATTTCTGGGTATGTGACGAGTCCCCTCCTGCGTTTGGCTCAGCTCTGGCAGAGCTTCCAGGAAGTCGGCCTGTCCATTGAGCGTCTGAGTGACATTGTAGACACCCAGCCCGAAGCAGACGAACTGGATCGGCTGAATATCCCCATGCCGCCGATTCAGGGGGATGTGAAGTTTGATGAGGTATTCTTCCGGTTTGCGAAAACGGGGCCGTATCAGCTTAATGGCATCTCGGTGGAGTTTGAGCGGGGATCCTTTGTGGGGATCGTGGGGCTGAGCGGATCGGGTAAGAGTACGATGATGAAACTCTTGCCGCGTCTGTACGATTTGGAATCGGGTCGCATCTTAATTGATGGCTACGACATCAGTAAGGTCGAACTTTACTCCCTCCGTCAACAGGTCGGAATTGTGCCCCAAGACACGCTGTTATTTGACGGCACGGTTCAGGACAATATTGCGCTGACTTGCCCGAATGCGACGGCAGAGGAGATCATTGAGGCTGCCCGGATTGCTGCCGCTCACGACTTCGTCATGGGCTTGCCCCAGGGTTACAACACGCGCGTGGGTGAGCGGGGATCGGCTCTATCCGGGGGGCAACGCCAGCGGATCGCGATCGCCCGTACCGTTCTGCAAAATCCCCGTATCTTGATTTTGGATGAGGCCACCAGTGCGCTGGACTACGATTCCGAGCGTCAGGTTTGTTTGAACCTGGCCGAAAAATTCCGCGATCGCACCGTCTTCTTCATCACCCACCGTCTTAGCACCATCAAAAACGCTGACGTGATTCTGATGATGGATAAGGGGCACGTCGTTGAGCAAGGAACCCATGATGACCTCATGGCACTTCGGGGACGCTACTACTGTCTCTACCAACAGCAAGAAGCCCAGATGTAGAGATATGTAAGAAAGCTCCCTAAATTCTGATGAAGCGGCCTTTGGGTCGGCAGAATGGGAACAGAGGCGGGCGATCGCTCAGCCTCTACGATCACAACAAGCCGTCCATTGCGTTGGACAACTCAGTACATACCCGTATCTTTGGCGAACTTCATCACACTGCCGCGTTAAACCAGACCTATGGCCCAACTTTCTAGCAACGGAAACAAAACAAAGCCCGTCACCCTGAACGGTCAATCTCAATCCCAAGATCCGCAGGCGCAAACCGGGACAAACGGGCAACAAACCTCAACCCGTGAAGAAGTTTTCGACCAACCCGTGATCCTGCAACAAACACCGCTGTGGTCCCATGCCATCCTTTGGAGTATTGTTGGCGTCACCACATTTACGGTGCTTTGGGCAGCATTTGCCAAGGTGGAAGAGGCGGTGCAAGCACCTGGCAGATTGGAACCCGAAGGCGCTGTCCAAGAAGTGCAGGTTCCCATCAACGGGGTTGTGGATGAAATTCTGGTGGAAGATGGCGATCGCGTCGAAGAAGGGGAAGTCCTCGTTCGGCTCGACCCAACGGCATCCGAGGCCCAGCTTGATTCGCTGAAAGAAGTGCTGAAATCCGTTGAACAGGAAAATGCCTTCTACCGAGCCACTCTGTATGGGAAAGATAGTGATGCCAATACGGCCGATCTGAGCCTGTCCCCCGAAATGCAGGCACTGACGACAAACCGTTCTGCCATTCAAGCCGAGAATCAAGTCTTTGAAGCGTTGCTCAACGGCACTGCGGCAGATCTCAACCCCGAACAACTCGCCCGACTACAGTCTCAGGCCGTGGAGTCCTCCTCCCGAATTTCGGCGGCGCAGTTGGAAGTCTCTCAGTTAGAAGCTCAACGTGAGCAAAACAACATTGAACTGGTCGCTGGAGAACGTCGCCTTTCAATCGACCAATCTATTTTGGATGATTTGACACCGCTGTATGAGCAAGGCGGCATCGCTAAGCTGCAATATACCCGCCAACAGCAGCAGGTTTTGGATGATGCTGCCGAGGTCGCACGATTGCAAGAAGAGGCGCAGCGGTTGGAATATGCGATCGCCCAAGCCCAAGAGCGCTTTAACCGAGAAATTGCCGTTACTAATACAGACCTACTCAATCGGCTGGCGGAAAACAATAAGCGTCTAGCCGACATTGACAGCGAATTGAATAAAACGATTGTTCAAAACGATCAGCGCATTGCCGATTTGAAGAGCCAGATTAGTCAGGCCGAGCAACAAATTCGCTACCAGACGGTGCGTGCGCCTATTAGTGGCGTTGTATTTGATCTCCAAACCCAGAATCAAGGGGTGGTCGGTAGCCAAGGGCCAAGTCAACCTGTTTTAAAGATCGTGCCCAGCGATGATCTAATCGCCAAGGTGTACATTACCAACCGCGACATTGGGTTTGTGGAGCCGGGAATGGAGGTCGATGTGCGCGTGGATTCCTTTCCCTACAGCGAGTATGGCGACATCAAAGGAACGTTGGTCTGGATCGGGTCGGACGCTTTACCCCCCAATCAGCAAGAGCTACGCAAAAACTACACGTTTCCCGCCAAGATCGAGCTTGATCAACAAGAACTGATTGTTCGAGGACAGACGATTGACCTCCAATCGGGAATGTCAGTCAGCACCAACATTAAAACGCGCAAGCGAACCGTGTTGAGCATCTTTACTGACCTGTTCCTTCGCAAAGTAGAAAGCGTGACCACCTCGCGATGATGGCATAGGCGCTAGGCGTTACCGTACACCGGAATCGCCGCCCCCCGCACATCACCCGCCGCTGCCGAGGCCAAAAAACAAATGACCTCCCCTAAGGAATCGGGCTTGACCCATTGATCTGCATGGTCTGATCCCATTGCCGCCCGATTGGCCGGGGTATCAATCACGCTGGGTAATACGACATTAGCGGTGATATTGGTGCCCTTCGTTTCAGCGGCGATCGCCTTTGTGAGAGCCACCACCCCTGCTTTTGAGGCACTATAGGACGCCAATTGTGCGCCCGGTTCGACTGCCCCCCGGGAACCAACGGTCACAATTCGTCCATAGCCCTGTTCCCGCATGCGGCGTAGCCCATGCTTGCAAACCAGAAACGTCGTAGTGAGGTTCAAATCCAGATCAGCCCGCCATTGGTCTAATGCGTACTCGTGGGTATTACCCATCGAAAAGCCACCGACCAGGTGAATCACGGCGTCCACCCGCTCCATTGCGTCCACCATGCGAGCAACCGCCGTTTCATTGAGCAAATCGGCCTCCACACAGCGCACCCGCAGCCAATCATTCGGCGATAGTCGCCCCTTCAAGCGATCAACCTCACGGGCATGAACATAGGGCAGCGTAACCGAGATCGCCCCCTGAGCCAGCACTAAGGGAGTAACGCCTAACCCCAACCCGCCTGTACCGCCAGTGATCAGCACGTGTTTATTTTTCATCGTTACTTCGCCTCCAGGGGGAATAATGGTCTCAAAACGGTTACAGAGGATAATAAGCGGTAACCATCAACAGTTGGACAATACAAGGATTTTTATGGCTATTGAACTTCAGCGCCCACTGCACACAGCCATTTTGGTCACGAACTTGGAACGAGCAGAGCAGTTTTACGGGGAAGTCTTGGGACTCGAAAAAGTAGAGCGATCGCTCAAGTATCCCGGCGCTTGGTATCAATTAGGAGACTACCAGATTCACCTCATGGTCGATGCCTCAATCCCCTCTAGTTTACATAACGTTGAAAAGTGGGGACGCAATCGCCATATTGCGTTTGGTGTTACAAACTTCGAAGCCGCCAAAGCTCACCTCCTCGCCCATCATTGCCCGATCCAGGAAAGTACATCGGGTCGAGCCGCACTCTTCACCCAAGATCCGGATGGGAATGTTGTCGAATTGAGTCAGCTTTGAGGTGTTATCTGTCAGAGCTTAATGAGAATCCTTAGGGGTTTAGTTGAAAGTAGCTATCACCTACGCAAAGCAGTATTAAGCAGGGTTTCGCATCGCGCTTAGGGGCGATCGCCCCTGCCTAATCGCTGATTTTCTAAAGGCTTGATACCGTGCGAGCCCCCGTGAATCCCGTATGATAGACGAAGGCTTCCTTGGTTGATGTAGGACATTTTGTGGCTGTTCACTTCTCATCATTATCTAAAAAGATTCGCTCTAATGCTTTAACCGACTGGCTTACCCACCTACCACGATGGGATCCGTGGACAATCGTTGTTCTTGGCGTTGCCGCGATTATCGCTACACCTGTGATTGTGGTCTTCAGCAGCATTTTTGCCGATACCAGCGATACTTGGGAACATTTAGCCTCAACGGTTCTGCCTCAGTACGTGCTCAATTCGCTGCTGCTGCTGGTCGGGGTAGGAATCGGAGTATCCGTCATCGGGGTCGGCACAGCATGGCTCGTGACGATGTGTCGCTTTCCGGGACAGCGCGTTTTTGAATGGGGATTGCTGCTTCCCTTAGCGGCTCCCAGCTATGTTTTAGCCTACGTGTACACCGACTTTTTAGAATATTACGGCCCTGTTCAGACTGTCTTGCGATCGCTCTTTGGCTGGGACAGCATGAACGACTACTGGTTTCCCAGTGTGCGATCGCTGTGGGGTGCCATGGTGACGCTCACCCTCGTACTGTATCCCTACGTGTACCTCCTATCACGAGTGGCCTTTTTAGAACAGTCGGTGCGATCGCTCGAAGCCAGTCGTTCCCTGGGTCGGGGGCCGTGGCGCAGCTTTTGGACGGTGGCTCTGCCCTTGGCACGTCCGGCGATTATGGCAGGCTTAGCCTTGGCCCTGATGGAAACTCTCAATGACTTTGGTACCGTTGATTTCTTTGGAGTTCAGACCTTTACCACCGGGATTTACCGTACCTGGTTTGGTATGGGGGAACGGATTGCCGCCAGTCAGATTGCCGCCTGTTTGATGATGTTTATCCTGGCGCTGATTTTGCTGGAGCGCTGGTCGCGGCGACAGGCGCGGTACTACCAGATGTCTAGCCGTTTCCAAAGTTTATCGACTTATAGTCTTAGCGGTGGGCGATCGCTCCTCGCCATCCTCGCCTGCACCATCCCCATCATCCTGGGTCTAATTCTTCCGGCCATTCTGCTCCTGTACATGACATTCCAGAATTGGAGCAAAACTATGAACTCCAACTTTTGGGCATTGAGCTATCACAGCGTAGTGCTAGCCTCGGTGAGTGCGATCGTGGCCGTGACGATTTCGCTAATCATGGCCTACGGGGTGCGCCTGAATTCCAACTGGTGGATGCGGCTAGGCGTTCGCATTTCCGCGATGGGCTATGCCGTGCCCGGTTCCGTCATTGCCGTCGGAATTTTGATTCCCACCGCTCAGTTCGACAATTGGGTCGATGGCTGGATGCGCTCGGTCTTGGGCATCTCAACCGGACTGCTGATTACAGGCAGCGTCGTGGCCTTAGTGTTGGCTTACTTGGTGCGGTTCTTAGCCGTAGCACTCAACACCGTAGAATCTAGCCTGATCCAAATCCGTCCAAGTTTGGATGATGCCTCACGATGCCTGGGACGCAGCCCGCTACAAACCCTGATCAGCGTCCATGCGCCGCTGATGTGGTCGGGCATTCTTACCGGAATTATGATTGTCTTCGTTGATGTTATGAAGGAGTTGCCTGCCACGTTGGTCATGCGCCCCTTTAACTTTGATACGCTGGCGGTGCAGGTCTATCGCTATGCCTCGGATGAGCGGTTGGCAGAAGCCTCTGCCCCAGCCTTGGCGATTTTGTTGGTGGGACTGGTACCCGTGATTGTGCTCAGTGCCCAAATTGCCCGTTCGCGATCGCGCAACCCATCTGCCCATTAGCGTCTTAGACGGTGATCCCATAGTCCCCCTATGTCGTCCGATGCTCCTGCTCCGACCCTGCTCGATCGCCTGCTGAACTTGCTGGATCGACTGGCGATTGCCTTTCGGTTGCTGATCCTGATCGTCTTGATCCTGACCACGCTAGGCTTGGCAACCCTAGGGATCTGGAAAGTCGTAAGTCTGAATCGAGTACACCACCTTGTGTTTGCCGTCGGTGACCCCACCGGGGAAAGCTACATTCTCGGACAGGCGATCGCCCAAGTCGTCGAAACGTTCAACGAAGCGTATAAAACGGCAAGGGAAAAGATTGAACGCGAAAATGAACTACCCCGCCGCAAGCGGACGGGGTATCAGAATGGCTTTGTTGCATGATTAGAAGGATGATCAGGCTCACCTTGAGGTCGTCCGGGTATTAAGCTTCGACTTTGTAGCTATCGGGTTTAGCGATCTGAATCATGCGGTTGAGCGCAACACATTTGATGAACAATTCCACGGCTTGATTGTCAAATTGACGTGCACTGAGATTGCCCCCAAAAATAGTCTTAAAGCGGAACATGGTAGTTTCAGCAATCGAACGACGATGATAGC
>JACYMB010000095.1 GCA_015272205.1 Synechococcales cyanobacterium T60_A2020_003
AACTTGCTCTTTTTTGATTCTGATACCCCGTCCGCTTGCGGCGGGGTAGTTCATTGGGGCGAAACTTAGTCAAGAAAGTCCATCAGGGTAAGAGGATCGTCAATTTCGTTGGATGCGATGGGACGATTCGGCATCAACATTTGCGCATTCAGCAATTCTGGGTCGCTAGCTACAATGGGACGATGTCCAGGAAGAAGTTCTGAGTCTACAACCTGAAGGTGGCTTGCAAAAATAGGCCGATGGCCAGGAATAGTATCTGTATTTACCACTTCCAGATGGCTAGGCTCGATTGGGCGAATACCTAGAACGTAACGAGGCCCGTCAGACTCATTGCCTTTGGTTGACTTGACCGCTAGGGCTGATGCCTTGCTCTTCCCAGTTGATTGCATTTTCTTATTGGTTTCCTCTTTAGCGTTTTCTGTATGCCCGTTGCTTTGGACTGCGTCGTCTGTACTCACATCAACCCCCATATGTATCCAAACCTTGCTCCAGCACAGAGGAGCGACTGTATCGCAATGTGTAGAAGATCTAATTACGTGTATCTTATGGGCGAACGGAGCGATCGCACTTTGGGATTTCTTAGATCATCAACAAGATTTACTTAACATTCTAGTCAAATCGCAGCGAAAGATTAAGAAAGTTTTCAAATTTTCATAGATGACTGAGCCTACTCTAAATGGCGTTACACGACGGTTCCTGGAGAAATAGCCGAACTTTCTGCTGCAAAAACCGATCTTCACGGGGACTGAAAAATTGTCTATAACGAAGGGGAGTGGATGAAGAGCTACTAGATTCGCTCTGCGCTTATCCGTTTTTCTTGGTTAGTTGTTTTTTGAAGTAGGCTCATGGCGGATTTGTATCGTCAAGACGAAGTGCAGCAGATTCTCAACATTGCGATCGCGCGTCAGGCGAACGCTGGAGAGCTAAGTCGGGGTCAGATGCTTGAGATTGCTCAAGAAATGGGGATCTCCATAGCTGAGCTTCATGACGCCGAGATTGAGTGGCTCCAGCGGCAGCAGGTTGATCGCGATCGCTTTCTCTTTGATCAACACCGTCGCCTGCGTTTTCGTCAGCGCGTGACGAAGTATGTCATTGTCAATCTCTTCTTGATCATGCTGAATCTGGTCATGGTTGGGCAGGTATCATGGGCGCTGTATATTCTCGTGGGCTGGGGGTTGGGTATTGCGCTGCACGGATGGCGCACCTTTCAGAGTCAAGGAGATGCCTATGAACGGGCATTTGCAACGTGGCAACGGCAACGGCAGTTAAAGCAAACCGTGGGGCGAGTGCTAGACCGTTTCCTCAACCCTAGTCCCTCGCTGTAGATGTTGTAGAGGCGTTATAGTTGCTTCTCGGTCATTCATTCCGTCACAACCTTCATTGATGTACGCGCTGTGAATCAACCCTCTCCTCGAAGACGCTGTGTTTTAGTCTGTCAGCATCGTTCGTGCGATCGCGCTGGGGCAGCGGTTGTACTGGAGGAGTTTCGGCGGCAAGTTCCTGACGGAGTATTTGTGAGTGCCAGTCAATGTTTGGGGCTGTGCGGAGCGGGGCCTAATGTACACATTACGCCGGATAACATTTGGTACTGCCAGATCGCCCCTAAGCACGTGGCCGCTATTGTGCAGAGCCATCTGATTGAAGATCAGCCTGTAGAGGCATTGCTTCATCCCAGAATGCATGCCTATTATTCCTATGCTAAGCTCGACTTTATCCAATTGATCCAAAAAGGAAAGCAGCAAGCAGAATTCAGATGAG
>JACYMB010000096.1 GCA_015272205.1 Synechococcales cyanobacterium T60_A2020_003
AACTTGCTCTTTTTTGATTCTGATACCCCGTCCGCTTGCGGCGGGGTAGTTCATTTTTGAAGAAAAGTTTGGATCATCAGCACAAGGATTTATCCAGGTACACCACTTAAAGCCACTATCAGAAATCCAGGTAGAGTATGAGGTTGATCCGATTGCTGATCTCCGCCCAGTTTGTCCTAATTGCCATGCCATGATTCATTTAGGTGGCAAGACAAGGAGTATTGAAGAAGTACAATCCTGGTTACAGTGCTAATGCCTGTAACCTAACACGTCACAGCAGCGGACGGTCGAAAGCTGCTGGTGATGAGTTTGGGGATATCTGCCATCGCTACGTTTTGCCGTTCACTCTATTCCCCAGCACTCCCTAACTACACAATTGCTGCAATGTCGGCGTAAAGGTGGGATAGGAAATCGCGGCGGCCTCAGCGCGGCGGATCAGGGTGGTTCCTTGGGCGTTAAGGGCTGCGATCGCCAAACTCATGGCAATGCGGTGATCGGTGTGACTATCCACCTCAGCCCCCTTCAAGGGAGTCCCCCCCATAATTTCCATGCCATCCGGGTGTTCTGTGACTTGGGCACCCATTGCGTTCAGGGCAGAGGCCATCACGGCAAGGCGATCGCTCTCCTTCACTCGTAGTTCTTCGGCGTCTTTAATCACGGTTGTGCCATTGGCAAAGGCCGCTGCTACGGCCAAAATTGGAATCTCGTCAATCAGGCGGGGAATAATGTCACCGCCAATAGTGCAAGCGCTTAGAGGGCTATGGCGCACCCGAATGTCAGCCACAGGTTCTCCGGCAACGACGCGCTCATTCTCCAAGGTGACATCCGCGTCCATCTGCTGCATCGCTTCTAGAATTCCGGTGCGCGTGGGATTCACCCCCACATTCTGGATCAGAAGGTTGGAACCCGGCACGATGGCGGCGGCCACCATCCAAAAGGCTGCAGAACTGATGTCGCCAGGTACAATCACCGCTTGTCCGGTTAGGGCGGCGGGCCCCACCACCGTGACGCTGTTTGTTTCGGGATCAAGGTTGATATGGGCTCCAAACGCCCTCAGCATCCGCTCGCTATGGTCACGGGAAAGTGCAGGTTCCGTCACCGTGGTTTCACCCTCAGTCATCAGTCCTGCCAGCAGAAGGCAGGATTTAACTTGAGCTGAGGCAATAGGGGAATGGTAGTGAATCGGCTTGAGCGCTTGTCCTTGCACCGCTAAGGGGGCGTATCCCCCTTGACGATGCCAGATCTGTGCACCCATTTGCTGAAGGGGAGTGATCACACGAGACATGGGGCGCGATCGCAGGGACGCATCGCCTGTCACGGTGAAAAAGCGCTGGGGATGGGAGGCTAAAATGCCCAGCATCAATCGCATCGTGGTGCCAGAGTTGCCTGCATCCAGGACATCAATTGGCTCTTGTAGTTGCCCTAGCCCAATCCCTTGAATGCGCACTAAGTCAGTATTGAGATCTGAAATCGTGGCTCCCATTGCCCGGAAACAGTTAGCCGTACTCCGGGGGTCTTCACCCAATAAAAGCCCCTGAACCGTCGTTTCCCCTTGAGCTAACGCACCAAGCATGAGGGCACGGTGGGAAATGGATTTATCACCTGGAATCGTAATCTCACCGTTTAGAGAAAACCCGCCTGCCGGGGGAGCAATTGTCAGGGTGTGATGAACGTTTGAAGAATCAAGAACAATGGATGCAGAAGCCATGAAACTCGCCCTTTTAGGGAACAGTATTGAGAGAGCAGCGTTTGTGATCCTATCGTTTTTCCGATGTATTCTGTCTAATTTTCTACGGAATTCCCTAGACTCTGTGTAGTCAAACGCTTCCAGAACACGGTATAACTCAACATTGGGTGTCTATTGTGCTTAGTGGCGATCGCCCCACTCTGCAGCCTCTGCTCCGCTCCTCCCACCGCCCCACACCTATGCTGACCCACCATCGTAAACCCATTTGCCTATCGTTGGTTGCCCTTGATTTACCCGTTTGGTCTGTGGTCGAAACGGCAGCTACCGTCTACGAAAAGACGCCAAATCAATTTCATGTGCTGCTAACGGAACCAATCATGCAGGGCGATCGCGCCTTCAGTCATCCTTTGACTCAGCCTTTCCAGACTGATGAAACCTCTTTCCGACCTCACTCTCCCCGCCTACTCTGGCTCGAAATTTCACCCTACCGCGTGATTATGACTATGCAGGGAAACGGCATTTCGAGTTACCGCCATTACTGGGAGCAGGGCGTTTACGGCATCAGTCGCTACTGGCTTCAAGATCCAGATCTGCCTCAGAATGGGCAGCTACGTCTCCGCAACTATACGCGTAGTCTGCTCCTCTTCAACAATCCTACTCCTCAGCATCTCCGGATCGAGTACGAACTTTGGGCCGAGAACTTGCAGATGGGTCGCTACGTTCTCGATTTAGAGATTCAGCATTAAGGCTACCTAACGGTTTGTATTTGGAGTTTCAAGCTCAGCAAAATGGCCCAAGGATAGATTTGAGTCCTCAGGCTTAAACCGATCCTGAATATCTACAGGGCTGAACGTTAAAGTAGTCCTACCAAGTGTAATGGCCCTCGACCACTAATCAGCTCAATGAGCAGCGCAATAAAGCCCACCATGGCTAATCGTCCATTCCAAACTTCTGCCGCCGTTGTTAAGCCCCATTCCCAACGTTCTTGAGGATAGAGTTTGACCTTTTGGGGGCGAGGTACTTGGGACAACTCAACGCTCGGTGCTTCGAGCGCCTTAGTAACGATGTTGGCTAGATCATCAATGAAGAGGGGATGGGTATTCAGGGCAGGCACTCGCTGGAAGTGTTCAATGCCCGCTTCCTCCGCAACTTCACGATACTCAATATCAATTTCTTGCAGGGTTTCAATATGCTCTGACACAAAGCTGATGGGCACAACCACCATATCTTTAATGCCTTGGTCGGCCAGTTCTTGAATCGCGTCTTCCGTGTAGGGACGGAGCCACTCCACAGGGCCAACCCGACTCTGATAGGCGAGCGAATAGGCATTCGGACGATTTAGAGTCTGCATGATCAGGCGCGTGCAAGCTTCAATCTCTTGCTGATAGGGATCGCCTGCTTCTTCGACGTAGCTTATGGGTACCCCATGCGCACTAAAGAACACATGGACATCGTTCGGATTCGGGAATTGATCGAGTTCCTTCGCGATCAAATCAGCCATAGCTTTTAGATATCCAGGGCTGTCGTACCACGATGCCACAACGGTATGACGAATATTGTGCAGAGTAGCATCCTCGTTCCAGAGCTTTTCGAGCAGCCGGAAGCTGGAACCACTAGTGCTAATGGAGTATTGGGGATAAAGGGGCAGAATGACAAGTTCTTCAATGTGATCGCGCTTAATGCGGGCGATCGCCTCTTCCGTAAACGGATACCAGTAGCGCATGCCAATATAAACGCTAGCATCGTATCCCTTGTTGCGAAGCGTGGCTTGTAATTCCTGCGCTTGCTCCTCTGTGATGCGACGAAGGGGGGAGCCACCACCGATCTCTTTATAGTTCTCTTGAGATTTTTTCTCACGAGAAGTGGAGATCATCCAGGCAAGCGGCTTTTGCAACCAACTAAACGGCAATCGAATGATCTCTGGGTCGGAGAACAGATTAAACAAGAATGGACGCACGTCCTCCAGTTGTTCTGGTCCGCCCAAATTGAGCAGTAAGACTCCGACTCGACCCATAGGTTTGCCCTTCTTCTTGTTCTTTAATATTCTTTACCTATTGTAATGGTAAAGGCGTGTAAACAAAGTCTACCGCTAGCCTTAATATTTGTTTTCCCGCAGACCTCTATTAAACGCTGAGGGATAGCATCGTTGCAAGTCTTCAAATAAACTCTGAACCCTTCAATGCCAAAGTCCGATCCATTCAGTACCGTTGCCCCTATTGACGATCGCATTGCAGAGACAAATCGTCGCCTTAAGATCGCCCAACTCGGTATTCAAATTGAGCGGCGTGGCAAAAAACTGAGCTTGCGCGGTACGTTTCCCCCTCGTCCCGGTACGCATCGGCTCAAACCCCATCAGCAGCGTCTCAGTCTCAACTTGCCTGCGACTCCTACGGGCTTAAAGCAGGCGGAACAAGAAGCGAAGATTGTGGCGGCTAAGCTGATTCAAAACGCTTTCAGTTGGCGGGACTATTTACCGTTAATGGATGGTAAACGTCTCTCCCAGCTGGAGTTTTCAGAAAAACTAGCTGCGTTTCGAACCGCTTTCTTAGAGGGCGAGTTTGCGTCTGGGGTCTCCAAGAAGGCGTCTACCAAAGCCAACTGGGAAACGGCCTACGCTCCTTACCTTCGCAAACTGGAAGCGATGGTCAGTGCCACGCCCCATCTCACGCTGTCGGAGGCCATTTACAAAACCGTTGAATCGATTCCGGGTCATACGCGAAGTCGGCAGATCTGCTGCACAGCGCTGGGCGCATTTGCAGATTATGTGAACGTCGATCTACCTCGCGATTTGAAACAGTATTGGGGAACCTACACGGCTACCAAGACCCAGGCACGCCATCTCCCATCCGATGAAGAGATTGTTACCATTTTTAACACTATTCCCAATCCGACTTGGCAGTTTGTCTACGGTATCATGGCGACCTATGGCTTGCGCAATCATGAAGTATTCTTTTGCGACTATACCAACCTGCTGAGCGGTGATCCTGAAGCGACGGTTGCAGTCTTGGAAACGACCAAAACCGGGTATCACGAAGTGTGGCCGTTTCATCCAGACTGGGTAGACCAGTTCAACCTCCGCACGATCAAGTTACCTGCCATCACTACAGACCTAGCCAAAACCACGCTGCAACGCATTGGTCAGATGGTGAGTGTCCAGTTTCGGAGATACAAGATTCCGTTTTCACCCTACGATCTCCGCCATGCCTGGGCTGTACGAACGATTCATACGGGTCTGCCGGATACGGTGGCAGCTCAGATGATGGGACATTCCGTTGCCATTCATACCCGCACCTACCACCGATGGTTAACCCGCCGCGATCAGCAGCAAGCCGTTAATCGGGCTCTACAGGAACGGACACCCAATGCCAAGTTCTAGACGGATGGAGTGCGAAATACGACTGACTCAGAAACGCTGACAGGCGGGAATACCAACCCCTTCCTCAAGGAGCGATCGCAGCACGGCGGCGCATAGCTGAGTCACATCGAGACGAAATTGAGCTTGCTCTGGATTGTGTTTCCATGCGTGAGTGCTCATCCGGCTTTGGGCATGGAAAGCCTGAAAGTGGATACTGAGCTCTGCGGCAATGCGGAGGTATCGCTTAGGATTATCGACTGATGATAGGTGTAACACTGCGACTTCGTCACACGCATCGATAAGAGCCTGAAGGATTTGATGCTCAGCCTTCGTAGCATGGGCAAGATTCCTCTCGTTTTCCGGAGTTGGCAAATGCTCTCCCAAGGTAGAGGTAAATTTAGTTGTAGGAGAATATCCTTTTATGTCAGAGTTGACTGCTGTTGCAAGGTGAAGGAGTGAAAGGCAACGGGCGATCGCGTGTTGAATGTTGAACAGTTCGGGAGACGCTTGCAGATCTTTAATGAGAGAACTGAGACTCTTGGTTTTTACCTGATTAACCCACGGTTTGGTAAGTATTTGGCGGTTTAGCACTAGCGTAGTCATCCACGACAAAAGTCCAGTTTCGGTCACGTAAATGTGTAGGTAGCCCGAAGGCGCTTTTTCCAGAATGAGATGGGATGATAGTGGCCTGTGCAACTTGTAGAAGAAGGGGTTGTTCTGCTGTGCGTTCAGGTTCGGTTGTGGCTCCTCCATGGAAACTAAGCTATGAATTAACCTATCTGCGATCTCGGGTGCAGGTAAATTGCAAAGTGCTGATAGTTTGAGTGCAACTGCGGAAACATAGTGAATTTGTGTATCGTCTCTTACTCTACGGATTGGAATGTCAAGAATTGTCTGAGATGTATTATGGTTTGGGAGAAAGGTTAGGCTTTGAAAGGGAAGGCATCGTTTGATGGACAAGGCTCCGGCATCGATGGCGTGGCGTATTGTATTAGCTAATACAAAGCGAGGTGCGTTTTCGGCTAAGTCTGCTAGTGTGAGATGGCGCATCGGAATTTGAGTCGTCTTATCCCTGTGGTGTCTCAATTAGCCTCATGCTGATATCCCTAGAGTTCGCGTCTGGTGAACCCCATCCGTTAGTATGCGGGTTAAGATCAATCCTTACGGCATCATTTAGACGTTGGCCAATCATTGTTCGTATTATTGAAGTAAGTCGTCTGGTTAGGCAAATTCTCCCCTAGATTACTGTTCGTATCTGTATATTCTCTTTTCGTCCATTTGCAACTGTTGAATATCGCTTAATCCTATGTACTCAGTATCACCTGAACCAGAGACATCTCGGCCGTTTCTGACTTGGCAACGAGTCTTAGATTGGGCTCAAGAACACTACCGCTATCGGGTCTTTAGTAAAGATGAGAAAATTCCTGCTCGCCCTGGCTTGCTGTATTTAGTTCACAAAGGAGCTGTACGTCTTGTTGGTGAGGCACAGGTTACGGTGTCCTCTGCCAGTCGTTCAGCCTCTTCCATTGCTCACATTAACTCCGAGGAAGCGTTTTTAGGTTTTGTCGGGGCAGGGCAGCCGTTTGAGATCGTTGCTCAGTCTCCCTTTTCACTTCAGAGTTTTGCCCATGTGGATCAAACGGCTGTGATCTGGATGTACTGGAACGATCTAGATAACTGGCCCCATTTCCGGCGAGAGGTACTCGATGCGTTCCGTTACCAGCACCAGCGTAAGCTTCTGTGGCTGAGCACCCTGGGACAGCGGCGCACCATCGATCGCTTGCTGGGATTTTTAACATTGTTAATTGAAGAGTTTGGTGAGCCTTGTTCGGAGGGGTACTGCCTGCCTTGGACGTTGACCCATGCGCAAATTGGTAGTGCGATTGGGTCTACACGAGTTACGGTAACACGACTGATAGGTAAGCTCCGTCAGCGCGGTATGATTCGGAGCTATGGCGACAATCTGTTATGTCTTCCGGCAGATCACGATAAGACGCAATAGCTCTGATCACGGCACAGGTACGAAGTCATACCCGTAACCGGAGCGGTTTCCAGGCTCAATCGTAACCAGTTGGGCAGCACGGTTTCGATCGCCCGATGCCATGAACTGGATGTTTCCAGATGCGCCTGGAACAGAGAAGCTAGGAGCGCTCAGAGCTTCCTGTAATCCGGCGCGGGTTGGGTTTGCCCTGAGGCCGTTGGCGATCGCCATGGTGGCGTCATAGGCGAGGGCGGTGCGCCAGCTCACATCGCCTCCCCACATTTGCCGCGCAGCAGCCGGAAAGGGCGAGTTTGGGTTCGCATCTCGGTTCCACGGTGCGGCAATCACCATGCCCACCGCATCTTGACCTACAGTTTGCAGGATTTCGGCATTGTACAAGCTATCTCCTCCCAGGAGCTTAAGCTGGCCTTGGTTTGCCGTAATCACTTGGAACGCCTGACTGCGCGTCGGCGTATTGGCTGCTAGCATCAGTGCTTCGGCTCCTCGATCCCTGGCCTGTTTAAGGCTATCAAAGGCGTTAAAGGATGCTGCCGTATTGAGATCAATCTCGGCCACAACGTTTCCGCCTTCCGTCAACACAATGGAGGAAAACGCATCCTTGAGGGATTTGCTATAGTCGCTCTGGCTGTTGTAGAAGACTGCTACATTGCGAACACCCATTTGTTCAATCATGTGGCGAGCTAGGCTATCGGCGGCGATGCGATCGCTCTGAACCGTGCGAAAAATATAGTCACCTACAGAAGAAAGGGCAACTGAGGTGCTGGTCGGAGACATCATTACCAATCCGGCTTGCTGGTAAATCGCGCTCGCCGCCAGAGAAGTATCACTGCTGAAATGTCCAATCACGGCGAGGACATCTTTCTGATCGACTAACGCATCTGCTAGTTTGGTCGCTGTTTGTGGGTTGTTGGCGTCGTCTGCCATCAGAACTTTCAGGGGAGTTCCTTGAATTCCCCCAGCATCGTTAATTTCTGTTTGGGCTTGGGCAACGCCCCGCAGAATTTCTAAGGCGGCATCAGGAGCGCTGCTGGCTGGAATGGCAACGGCAATGGTGTAGGAGGTTTGGTCGCCGATTTGGGCGTTGTTGAGATAGATGCGGGCTTCTGGATCATTCCGATTTTGGGCTAAGGACTGATCCAAGAGAGCGATCGCTTGGTCATAGTTGCCCTTGGCGATCGCCTCTACGGCCTGCTGCTTTTGAGGAGATGCCCCGTCAGGTAGAATGAGGCGATCGCCCGTGCTCAGCGAATAGGATCCCGATGGACTAGGAGATGGGGTGGGAGAGGTACCGCTGTCTATTGTCGTCACACTACCACTCGACGAGAAAAGCCCTAATTGGCGGGCTAACCACCATCCTCCAAACCCCAGCAGTCCAAGGGTAATCAGGAGAGACAGAATAAGAATCGGAGTATCGTTTTTCTGAGCCATGAAAACTCTGCCTGTAGGTGAATAGCGGTTTAGTCCTCAACCCAACTGGAGCGCCAAGCACTTTCCGCCTCGGCGATCGCCTTTTCGTGATGTTTGCGCCGATATTCATGGTGGAGTTGGGTCAGACGAGTCGATAGGTCGCGAATTTTAGTGCGCCCAGGCATCAGCTCTGGATTGGCAAACTCAATTTCAGACAGTCGCATGTGAATGACCGTAATTTGAGCGGAGGGCATCTCACCATCGGCACTTTTAGACTCTGTTTCAAGGCGTAGCTTTAAGAGATTCGGGGCAGGGCCTGAACTTTCGGCAATCATATCCGCCTTTGAGGCAATTTCAATGAGCGCATCGGGTAGGACATCAGATAAGATGTCTGCATCTTGAAAGCAGCGATTGGCCGCATGGGAAATATCTTGCAATGTTTCCACAATAGCGTCCTCAATACTGTCTTGCCAGTGTGCCAACGTCCGAGGTGTTAAGGGTTGAGTCATAGGATGGGTTGGCGCTTCAGGGGCGATCGCTGTTTCCGCTATCCCAGTTTCCGCTATCCCATTGGAGGGTTGATTCACACCTAAATCCAATAATTCGGGTTCCAAAGGGGCTAGGGGAGGTAAAGGCTCGGCATCGTGAACCGTAGCAGTACCAGAAGAATCTGCATTTGAACCTAAGCCGGACGGAAAAGGTCGTTTGATCAAATCCGTCAATCGTTGCTGAACCTCCTGCCCCAGTGCTCGAATGTCACCCTGGAGGTTTTGCCGTTCCTGAAAAGACAACCTCAAGAATGCTTCCGGAAAGCCCTGGGTGCATAGATGGTAGCTCGCCAGAATGAACTGTCGGCGTGCTGATTGTCCTAATTCAGTGAGGTAGTCTTGGTAGGTGCTGTAGAGATCCTGAGCCAGTCTTTGCAGAATGTTTTCTAAGGCTGCTAGATCGTTTTCAATCGTTTGAACGGATCGAATCATAGGCTCACCTCCTACTCTCGACAATAGTGGGGCGATCGCTCCCGACTTACCCAACTCTGGTGAAAAAGTTACAATACTGTCACTATAGCGGCTTATATGGTTTACCAGCGATGTCTCTGGGGTTTGTGAAGGCGATCCGCCCACGATAATCATCCGGAATAAGAAAGAGGTCAGCCACCTATCTGATTAGCTAACCTCTCCTTACAATATCTCTGACGCTTCAGAGTCAAAGATAGCCTACTTTTTGTTCTTCTTCTTCTTCTTTCCAGATTCAGGCTGCGATGCTGCAGGTTTTGCGGCCTTCGGTTCCTCTGCCTTCGGAGGTTCTTCAGCCTGTTTAACCTGAGTTTGAGCCGCAACGGTGACGGGAATCACTTCACCAACACGGACTTGGCGAGGTTCTTCAGCCTGTTTAACCTGAGTTTGAGCCGCAACCTCAGCTGCAAAATCAGACTCCTCTTTTTCGATGCCTTCACCGAGAACGAATCGGGCAAAGCGACGAACTTGGATGTTCTCACCCAGAGTTGCTACGTTCTGCTTGATCAACTCTTCCACCGTGATGGTTTGATCCTTAATATAGGGCTGATCCATCAAGGAGATTTCCTTCAGACGCTTTTCAATACGTCCTTGGACAATTTTTTCCCGAATGTTCTCCGGTTTGTCAGATAGATCATCGCGACCCATCTCGATGGCTTTCTCTCGTTCTGCAAACTCTGCAGGAATGTCGGTTGTTCGCACGTACTCCACGTTAGGGCATGCCGCAATTTGCATCGCCACATCCTTCGCCAGAGCTTGAAAGGCTTCATTGCGGGCAACAAAGTCAGTCTGGCAGTTGATTTCCACCAAAACACCCACGCGACCACCCGTATGAATATAACTTGCTACCAACCCTTCGGCGGCCACTCTACTGAATTTCTTCTCAGCAGAAGAAATCCCCTTTTGACGCAACCATTCGGCTGCCTTGTCCATATCTCCGTCGTTTTCCTGCAAGGCTTTCTTGCAGTCCATCATGCCTGCGCCTGTGCGTTCGCGCAGTTCTTTCACACTCTGTGCAGATATTTCCGCCATGTCGATTCTGTCCTATCTCAGTTTGTCAATAGTTATCGGTATAGCGATCCTCGTTCAACGCGCGAAACGGGCAGAGTCTAGAGTAGATTCGTACCCGTTTTCGCAGGTTCATAACCCGTGGATGGGCATCCAGATTTTTGGGATGGATGAATACAGGTGAATAGACTAGCGTCTTGCCTTTGCAAGCAGCCATCGGCTACCTACAAAAGCCTATCACGGGACTATTCCTCTCCGGAGTCGTCGCTATCGTCTGCGAAATCGCTATCATCGGACTCATCGTCATCCATGGCCTCGTAGTCATACTCATCGTCTTCTCCGTCGAGCTGACCATGACGGCCTTCATAAATAGCATCGGCAAGCTTGCCCACAATTAGCTTGATGGAACGGATCGCATCATCATTTGCCGGAATAGGAATATCAACCAGGTCTGGATCGCAGTTTGTATCCAATAGTGAAATGATGGGAATTCCTAACTTCTGGCATTCTTGCACAGCGTTATATTCACGACGCTGATCCACAATGATGACGATATCGGGCAGCTTACGCATCGTCTTAATGCCACCTAAGTACTTTTGAAGCTTCTCCAATTCCCGACGGAGAACGGCTGCTTCTTTCTTAGGTAACAGATCAAGCGCACCACTTTCTTGGCGACGTTCTAATTCTTTCAGACGATCTACGCGGGTCTTGATCGTTGTCCAGTTGGTGAGCATTCCACCCAGCCAACGCTGGTTGATGAAGTACGCACCGCAGCGAGAAGCTTCCTGAGCCACGATTCCAGCCGCTTGCCGCTTTGTGCCTACAAACAGGACTTTCTTCCCTTGCTCAGAGGCATTCCGCACGTAGGCATAGGCTTCCTCTACGAGCTGAGCCGTTTGCACGAGGTCAATAATGTGAACCCCGTTCCGTGCAGTGTAGATGTAGGGAGACATCTTGGGATTCCAGCGGCGGGTTTGGTGCCCAAAGTGAACCCCTGACTCTAATAGTTGAGCCAATGAAACAACTGGCATATTTTTCTCCTTTCGGGTTTATCCTCCATCCAGGTGGATTCCAGACTGGCGATCGCCCTTATTAAAACAGCGATATAACTCCCGTCAGAACACCCGAAATCCTGGATGTGTGAATTTTGACAACTTTTCCATCATAGCCTAAAAGCATGATGGGACGCACTAGTTTAAGAGAGAAAACGCTAGGCCAGCTATAGGCATGGCATCAAGGCTCAATTGACACTGGCGTTCCCAATGCAACGTACTGATAGAGATCTTGAATGTCAGAGTTGTACATGCGGATACAGCCATGGGACACCGCTTGGCCGATCAAGTCCGTTTGGTTGGTACCGTGAAAGCCAATTTGATGCAATCCATCGGACCAAAATCCGATCCAGCGGGTGCCGAGGGGGCTATTTTCGCCGGGAGGAATCCACTCGCCTGTGATGGGATGTCGCCACACCGGATTTTCCTGCATATACATGACGCTGAAACTCCCTTGAGGCGTTTCCCATCCATCTTGTCCAATAGCGATGGGATAGCTGACCAGCACGGCATCGTTTTTGTAAACGTAGACTAGGCGATCGCTCAGATCAACAACGAGGCGAATCGTTTGTTGAGGAAACGCTGTTCGGACCACTTGGGCACCCAAGGTTTGCAGAAAAAGCTGGTTTGATCGCACCAAGGTTGTACCTGAGAAGGCAAAGGACTCCGGCTGTGATTGGTCTTGAATGACATGCTCTAGTTGCGATAGGAGCAGCAAGCCTCCGACTGAAAAGCAGGCGACCATTGCCCAGCGTGCCCGATACTCGTCCCGCTGAGCCTGGATCATGCGATCGCGTAGGTTTGTCATATCTGGGTCAGACTAAACAACCGCTACCCCTAGTATCGCCGATCGATCATTGCAGCGCTATGCACCTGTGAATCACTCGAACGTTATGGATTGATAACCTGCTGCGATCGCTCTCGGTTCATTCTGAGGGAGATAGGGACGAAAAGACGCCTACTCCACAACTCATTCTTCAAATCTTGCCCACGAAAGACCCATTTTTACGTGTTTGCCGAAATTTACGTATAAAAAATTACTTAATATAATATAGCCTGAATCATCTACCTCATCAACTCAGGGACATTTCCATGAAAATAAACAGTCAACTGCGGCATAAATGGCAGAGCCAACACTGTATGTCGAATTCCGCAGGATTTACCATGCCTGAAGTGATTGCGGTCACTAGTGTTATTGGAATTCTCGCGGCGATCGCGGTTCCCTCATAGCAGTCCTATCATGAACGTGCGATGTTGAGTGCTGGACAAGATAAAGTGTTGCAAATCATACGACAGGCCCAAGCCAACGCCAACCTGCATGGGGTCAAATGGCAAGGCAGCTTTCGAGAAGTCGATGGTCGAGTTCAAGGAGCCTTGCATCCTGCGGATGCATTTCCTCAAGAGATCGTTTGGGAGAGTTTGCCAAAGGGAATCCACATTGACACCGTGCGGTCGAGTTTGTACCAAAAGAACGGTGTATACCGGGTACAGTTTGATCACCAAGGCAATACCAGCGGTCAATTGGGACGTTTAACGCTGATGGGCAAAGAGCAGAATCGGTTGCGAACCTGCGTGATGACCTCTACGATTCTAGGCACTGTGCGCGTTGATCGTGAGGTCAAGGCGAAAGATAAGGGTTGCTCTCCTACCAAAATGCCGAAATAGGACAGTCCAGTTTACGAACGATTGAGGCGATTTTCGTCGCTTCGATAGCGGATGTACTCTGAGATAAACGCAATCACCGCCGATACGCTGATTAGAACCACGCTGAGTGCATTGATATCCGGTTTAACGCCCGTTCGAATGCGACTGAAGATTTCTAGCGGTAGGGGATTTGCCCCTCCACCCGCTGTAAAACTGGAAATTAGCAAGTCATCCATACTGAGGACGAAGGCTAGTAAGCAGCCCGAAACGATAGCGGGAGCTAATTCTGGCAGCAACACTTTGACAAACGCCTGGACAGGTGTCGCTCCTAAATCGAGCGCGGCTTCTTCAAGTCTGGGATCTAAACCTGATAGTCGGGCGGATACGACAACAGCAATATAAGCGAGACAAAAGACGATATGGGCAGCCACAATTGTCCACAGGCTTAGTGGAATTGCCATGGATGCCAAAAAGACTAGCGTGGCAACGGCGATCGCAATATCTGGAATGATCAGCGGCAAATAGGAGATGCCGCGATATAGGCTTTTTCCAGGGAACTGATATCGTGCCAACCCCACCGCCATCAAGGTTCCGAGAACGGCAGAGGCCGCCACCGCCGAGAAGGCGATCGTCAGACTATCTTGTAACGCGGATAGAATGCGTACATCGTTGAAGAGGCGAATGTACCACTGCAAACTAAAGCCTTCCCAACTGGCGCTGTAGCGTGAGGCGTTGAAGCTGTAGAACCCCAATACGAGAATTGGGAAGTACATAAAGCAAAACATTGCAGCCGTGAATAGGGCGGCTCCTGAAATTGAACGTTTCGGTTTTGCCTGGGGCGCAGATTTAGTCATTGAGAAACGCACCAAAGTTGAACGTTATAAATAGACCAACGATAGACTCGGAAGCGTGAGTTTACACCTCAGGGGATTGGCGATCGCCATACTTGAGCAAAAGGGCGATCGAAATGCTGACCGCTAAAATCAGCAGCATACTGAGGGCAGAGCCAAAGCCCCAGTTCCGCACTTTCAAAAACTGGTTGTAGATGAGGCGAGAGACCGTCATGCTGGAGGCACCTCCCAGCAGTTCAGGAACGACAAAATCGCCTAGGCTGGTAATGAACACGAGGAGAGAACCCGCCGCAATTCCGGGAAGCGTTTGGGGAACGGTGACTTTCCAGAACACGGTGCGTGGGTTTGCCCCTAAATCGGCGGCAGCTTCTAAGAGTCGTCGATCCAACTTTTCCAACGAAGCGTAGAGAATCAGAACCATATAAGGCAAGAAACTGTAGCTCATGCCAATCAGAACCGCGATCGTGGTGTTTAGCCAGTTTTGGACTTCGGGCATCCCAATAATCCCCAAGAGTGCATTGATGAGTTGAGTTAGCCCTAGACTATTCAGAAACGAGGGTAAAACGCCTGACGGGCGCAGAATCGTGATCCAGGCATAGGCTCGGAGCAGAGAGGATGTCCACAGCGGCAAAATAAACGCCACTAAGAGAATATTCTGCCACCGACGGGGAGCGAGGATTGCAATCCAGTAGGCGACTGGAAAGCCAAGTAATAAGCAAAGAATCGTCGCCCCTAGAGCAAAGTAGAGCGATCGCCCAATGACTCGTAGGTAAACCGGATCGAAAACTTGCAGGTAATTCCCAAGGCCATAGGCTCCGGGCGTAACCCCCGGACGTAATCCCGGTATAAAGCTGATATTGAGAATTAATAGGGTAGGAATAACCAACAGAAGTATGAGCCACGCCCCTGCTGGCCCCAAGAGGATAGTCGGCTCAACTAGCTTGGTGAGCCCCTGATACCAACGCGACTTCAGGCGAGGTTGGGGAGCAGACTCAGATGTGGGGGTGGAGGCAGACATCTTGGTTTCCTAGGCGCTTGTAAGTTGAGTCCAGAAGCGATCGTAAAGCTTTGTGGTTTCGTCATCTAGGGGAGCAATCCCTTCGCATTTCGCCAAAATCTCTTCCGGCGGGAATAGGTCAGGGTTCTCCTGCAGCTCTTTGGAGAGTAAGGCAAAGGCGGGTTTGAGTGGCGTTGCAAAGGAGAGCCGTTCTACCACTCCGGCCACGATTTCCGGCTCTAGCATCAGGTTAATCCAGGCATAGGCGGCCTCTGGGTTGGGAGCCGACTTCGGAATGACCATCGTATCTGTCCAAACCGATGAACCGCTGGCAGGAATCACATAATTCAAATTTGGATCTTCCAACGTGGCGGAGATTGCATCGACGGAGTAGCTCATGACCGCAAACAGATCGTCGCTCAGAATTTGATCTTCCCAACCAAACGTTTTAAAGGATGAAATCGCAGGTTTTAGTTCGACCAACCGCTGGTAGGCTGCTTCGATTTGGGCTGGATCAGACGCATTGTAGGAATAGCCTAAAGACTTCAGAGCTGCTCCCATCACTTCGCGCACGTCGTCCAGCAGGGTGATGCGGCGTTCAAGCACATCCAGGTTTGTCCATAAATCCTCCCAATCTTTGATCTCGGCCCCAACTAAATCTTGGTTGTACAGAATTCCTGTCGTTCCCCAACTGTAGGGGACGCTGTGGACATTCCCAGGATCGTAGGGAGGGTTTTCCCAGTTTGGATACAGTTCCGACAAGCCTTTAATTTTCGTGTGATCAAGCTCAGTGAGCAGGCCTTCTTCGATCATCTGCGCCACCATGTAATCCGATGGATAGATGACGCTGTAGGCCGCCCCACCCCCAGCTTGGAGCTTGGCTAGCATGATTTCGTTGGAGTCATACACATCGATGATCACATCGATGCCCGTTCTTTCTTTAAACGTTGCAGCCAACTCATCGTCTGTGTAATCAGCCCAAGTATAGACATGCAGCGTACCTGAAGAGGAGCTAGGGGTAGGAGATTCGCCGCTTCCAGACTGCACATCAGCAAGACCACGATTGCAGTTGGCCAATGCTAAACCTGATACGACTGCTGCCGAGGTTTGCAGAAAACGTCGGCGCGTTGTAGCGGAATAGCCCAGGGGCGATCGCTGGAAACTCGATTCAGAGGTACGTCTCTTCATCCGCGCTTATCTTGACTCCATACCAACAACACAAAATTTCAAGGCTAGCTCTGACGCTAATGCAAAACCGTGAAGAATTGCCACGGACTCTACCACCCCTACCCTAGGCCGTCAATGCCAAACAGTCATTGGCCGACCAGTAAACATGAATAGGCGTATGAGATTCAGGCAAACTTTCCAGGCGATTCGGCTGCATCACCATGAGGCGATCGCCTGATAGCAGCTCAATCAAATAATGCACATGGGTTCCCAAGTACATGACGTTTTTTAAGCGTCCTTCAAAACAGTTCATCCCGGATTCCGGTGCGTCTAGACTAACGTGAATTTTCTCAGGCCGAATACTTACAAAAACCGAACTTGGGGAGGCTCCATTCCAGACCTCTGACGGACGGGCGTAAATATTTAGACCGCGATCGGTCGTAATTTTCAGGGTGGATGAGTCGGCGTGGGCAACCTGCCCTTGGAATAGGTTGGTATCCCCAATAAAATCCGCCACAAAGGGGGTTTGAGGATACTCGTAGATTTCACTAGGCGACCCAATTTGTTCAATGAGTCCTTCGTTCATGACGGCGATGCGATCCGACAAGCTAAGCGCTTCTTCCTGATCATGGGTCACCATCACAAACGTGACGCCTAACTCCTGGTGCAGATTGGATAGCTCCACCTGCATCTCTTTCCGTAATTTGAGATCCAAGGCTCCTAGCGGCTCGTCAAGCAGCACAACGGCTGGACGATTCACCAACGCCCGCGCCAACGCCACCCGCTGCTGCTGGCCTCCTGAGAGTTGGCGGGGAAACCGTTGAGCGTAGGCCGTCATTTTGACCAGTTGCAGGGCTTCATCAACGCGCGATCGCACCTCTGCTTTGCTCAACTTGCGGATGCGAAGGCCAAAGGCAACATTGTCCCAAACGGTCATGTGTCCGAAGAGGGCATAGCTTTGAAAAACAGTATTAACCGGGCGACGGTAAGCCGGAACTCGTATCATTGACTGTCCACGAATCAGAACTTCCCCCGCCGTCGGATCTTCAAACCCAGCAATGAGGCGAAGGGTTGTGGTTTTGCCGCACCCGGATGGCCCCAAAATGCTAAAAAATTCTCCCCGGCGAATGCCCAAATTGATGCCACGCACAGCCGTTTCACCCTGAAACACCTTGGTGACTCGACGTAGCTCTACATCAAAGTCAGAATTCGTATCAACAGCGAGCTGATCTTCCACGACGGCCTGAGGCATAGACAATAATCTCCGCAAACATCGCAACCAGAATTCTTTTGAATTTTACCCAACGTCTTGGGCTACCCCTCATTAACTTGCCTATCTGCACCTTTATTAACAAGGTCTGATTTAGAGGATACCCAATTCGTCGCCCAATGGATAAAACTGAGTACGCCAGATTCGAGGGAATTAAATGATTGTAGCGATGAATTGAAGAGATTACGGTACTCCGTAGTACAACCGCTTGATTCGTTCTATGGGGGGCGATCGCTCTCAGTCTCTCTTGCCTTTGCAGACTAAGGGGATTTCTGCGATCGCCTCAAGAGCGGAAAGCGTGAACTTAATTTCCCTCGTCGTTGATTGATTTTTGTAGATGCTTCAAATGCAAGAAGATAGGGTTAGAGTAGATCTGCAGAGTTTCCGCAACTCGGTGTTGAGTTATGCGGATATCCCCTACGGCTATGCCCTATGAATGCGCACGATTCGCCAAACGCTGAAAACTCCGGCAATATCTCTCCATCGGAGCTATACACCTCGCAAAATTGGGCAGATCCAGACATTGTGGATACAGAGGCTGATAGTCAGCGCCGCGAGCAACCCAACACCTCCCCACGCCTTCTAGACGAACCCCATGTGAACACCCAGCACGCCCCCATCAGCTTGGTGGAAACCGCGTTTCTTGCCAGTGCGGCTAGTTTGCTCTGGTTGGTGAGTTATTACCTGAGCCTCAGCCCTTGGATGCGAATTCTATTTCCCATACCGATTGCCCTGGTCTATTTGCGGTGGGGAGTGCGTTCAGCCTGGATGACCACTGTCGTGACCTGTTTGCTGTTGTCTGTGCTGATGGGGCCTTATATTAGCTTGCTATTCTTGGTTCCCTACGGGTTATTGGGTGTTCAGCTCGGTGCACTCTGGAAGCGAGGCGCAAGCTGGTACGTCTCTATTGGCATTGGTGCCCTGCTATCCACCACGAGTTTCTTTTTCCGGGTGTGGCTACTGTCGCTGTTCTTGAGTCAGGATGTGTGGGAGTATCTCAACAACCGCATTGCCGACTTTTTAGAGTGGATTCTGACCTTTCTCGTCAATTGGGGCGTCGTTGGGGTGGAACTTTTGGGGCGTCCGGATGTCACGGTCATTCAGCTCATGACCCTCGGCGCGTTGCTACTGAGTGACATGGTTTATCTGTTTACCGTGCATCTAGGGGCATGGCTACTGCTGGAAAAACTCGGAAACCCCATTCCAGAGCCACCAGAATGGGTACAGATTTTGCTAGACGAAGAGTAGCGGTCTGCTTTATACTCAAAAGCCGTCGCCTAGTGCAACGGCTCTAATGTGGATTTTGATGGAGCTGACGGGAATCGAACCCGTGTCCGCCCTGGCTATTCGTACCCCATTCATTCACAGGTTTAGCCTATCTCGTCCTCAAGGCGGGAGCCGTCAATTATTCCTGACGATGGGATTCTCTAGTAAAGTCTTAGCTAACCAACGACTAGAGGCAATGGGTTAGAGCATCCGTTGGGGTTGGTCTGTAATCCTTAACGGAGTCGAACTACAGACGCTCGCGGGTTTTTTACCTATTAAGCAGCAACAGGTGCAGCTTTGCGAGCAAAAGGTACGATGTTGTTCGCACTTACGTTTGATTGAGCCTTGATTTACGAGAGATGACTCCCTCTCGACCTGCATCACAAGATAGTTTTCACCAACACGTCGAAACCATTACAGCCCCTTACGTTTGTTCTGTAAGCCTATTATAGCGATTCTACGATTCGATGGCACCGCCGCAGGAACTCCCTGATCCTGCCGTACAGCCAAAGCAGTGTCGCCCGGTGGCGATCGCCCGTTGTGCCAGCCAGTCGGGATGAAAATCGTGGATGTGAGGACGCCCCATCGGTGTTTCAACCTCCAAGTCCAGCATTTGGTTAAAGTCGCAGTCAAACAGCCGCCCATCCCAGGAAATGGACAGGGTGTTGCGGCACATCAAGCCAGACACAGTGGCAGGGTTAAAGGCGTTGACCAGCAGTTCCATATAGCTTTCTAGATTGCCCGATGTTTCTAGCCATTCCAAATAGCGAGCAATGGGCATGTTGTTGAGGGAAATCAGTCGATCAAAGGTGACTCTGTGATTTTTTAGCAATCCAGCTTTCCATTCTTGCTCCGCTTTGGCTTGATTCCCGGCCAGAAATGCGCCGACGGGGTTCGACATAAGGGTTAATCGCTGTTGTGGGTTGCCCTGACCGTATCCAACCGCATTCAAACGCCGCAACGCTTCGATTGATTTTTCAAAGGTTCCATTTCCCCGTTGGGCATCGGTATTGAGTTTGCGGTAATGGGGCAGGGAGCAAACGATTTCGACGCCGCGATCGCCCAACCATTGGGGCAAATCCTCCATTCGAGGCAGGAGCAGCACGGTGAGGTTACAGCGATCGATCACATGCTTACCCCGCTTGACGCACTCATCCACCAAGTAACGAAAATTGGGATTCAGTTCGGGTGCGCCTCCAGTGATGTCCACGGTGTGAGCGTTGGTGAGGTCGAGGGCACGCAGGCAGGCATCAATCGTTTCCCGGTTCATGTTCTCCGTGGTGCGATCGGGGCCAGCATCTACATGGCAATGGCGGCAGGTCATATTGCACAGCTTGCCGATGTTGATTTGAAAAATTTCTAGCTCGGCAGGCTGAAAGGATGTCCACCCATGCTGGGCGATCGCTGTTTGAAAATCACCCTGATAGGGCAATGACTCTAGCGGCAAGTCGGCTAGTACCTGCTGCTGATAATGAGGCGTTGCAAGGGGACTGTGGCGACGATGGAGGGAGGTCGTTGGTTTTGGCCCCGATTGCTCAGAGTCGAGATCTAGAGGGAGGGAGGCTGTAAGCGAATCTTCAATCATAAAAAACGAGATCCTTGAGTGTTCAGGACAGAGAAGAAACGGGGGATTTTTTGAAGGTGCGATCGCTACATGCTGAGATGATGGGCGTGATCCAGCATTTGCAGGCCGTGGATCAGCGATGCCCCCCCTCGGATGGCCGTCGCCACATGTACAGCCTCGGTCATTTGTTCCAGATCAGAGCCTTGCTGGAGACATTCTTTACTATAGGCATCAATGCAATAGGGACACTGCACGGTGTGGGCAACGGCAAGGGCGATCAGCGCTTTTTCGTGGCTGGATAACGCACCGTCGGCAAACACAGCACTGTAGTAGGCGAAGAATTTTTCAGCGAGTTCGGGACTGCCTTCGCCAATCTTGCCGAAGTTGGGAAGGTGGTCAGGCTTGTAGTACGAATCCATAGGTAATGCCAATTTTGAATTTTATTCGCGTTCGCGGAGCGTGTGCTTTGCACTCAGTGTCTCCGCAGGAGAAAGTTTCAGGTTTGAGTTGACGCTGCGTTGCATTATCAGCGATTTCAGCCTTGGGTATATAGCTAGAATTTAAGAAACTGGGGAGATTATAAATGGTTTTGTGTCAAAGGGAGAAATGAGATCTAATGAACTATTGAACCTGAGAGACTATGACATTTTCCCCTAAAATCTTGGATGAACTGCTCAAAGGCTACCAAAGCCCTGAAGACCTCTTAGGCGACAGCGGCATTCTCAAGCAACTGACCAAAGCGCTGGTCGAGCGGTGCTTGGAAGCAGAGATGAAGACACCCATTGCTGTATGCGTGGGGGATGACCGTGCGCGACATCCAGGCGCAGTTACTTAGTTATTTGAGCGTGGGTGAAACGATGCCCACAAAGCGTAAAGCCCCAAAGCCCAACCCAACCAGCAAATATTACATCTTCGCCTACCCCACCCCATCACACACCCAAAACCATAAGTCATGTGAATAGGTCAGATTTCACCCGGACGAGCGATCGCCCCACCCGTAAACTCTTGCATATTCCTAGAGTTCAAGGAGTTGAAGCTCAATGTCACATTCTCGTCATGGTTTCGTTACACACATGACACACCCCAGACAGATGTGATATTGTAGCAAGCGTGTGAGGAGCGAACCAGTTAGGGCGCCGAGACGAAACACGGTCAGTCGTCGGCGCTCTTTCTGATTTTAAAAGCACCGTTTACGACAGCAGCCATTTCTCAAGGGCGATCGCCACTCCATCCTCTTCCACCGTGGGAGCCACCCAATCCGCAAACGCCTGCACCACTGCCGGGGCATTGCCCATCGCCACACCCAGTCCTGCATACTCCAGCATTTCCACATCATTGAAATTATCGCCGATCGCCATCACCTGATCCGGACGCATATTCAACACCTCTTCCGCCAGGTAGCGCACCGCCAAGCCTTTGTTCACCAGTGGATGGGCAGCCTCAAAAAAAGTTTCCACCGACGTAGTGAAGTACAATTCCGCCGGAGTGTAGCGCTCCCGCAACGACGACAGCAATTGATTGATAAAGGCCGTATCTTGGCTGAGCGCTAGAATTTTGGTCGGTTCCTGGTCAAGCGTATTCCGCAGGTCGCCCACCGCAATCGGTTCAATGCCCGATCGCGCTGAATAGGCTTCGGTCTCTGCGGTAATCTCCCGCACATAAAGTTGATCGTTGAGATAGAAATGAATCGACAGTGGATGGTCTCCGGGCAGTTGCGTTTCCACATCTTCCAGATAGTCCAGCAGTTGCGCCGCCACCTTAGCCGATACCGACAGATGTTGATGGACGGTTCCATCTGCCGGATCTTGAATCAACGCGCCCTGGTAGGCCATCAGCGGCAGAGTAGAGCCAATATCCTCATAAAACCGCAACGCCGAGCGAAACATCCGTCCAGTGGCGATCGCCACCTCAATACCGCGATCTTGAACGGCTCGGATCGCTTGCTTGACCGCAGGCGAAATCTGGTTCGACTCTCCGGCGATCGTACCGTCAATATCCACAACCAGGAGGCGAATATCGGAGGGTTCAGGCATAGGTCGCTTGTAAGTTTTGAGTTGGAGATAAGTTCAGTAGATCGCAAACCTTGGCTAGATCCCCCCTAGCCCCCCTTAAAAAAAGGGGGGAACCGAACCCAAAATGGCTTGAAGTCCCCCTTTATAAGGGGGATTTAGGGGGATCGAAGCCAGGATTCTTTGTGAAATAAACCTATTTTCGATCTACTGAAGTTTCGACGTTCGCAATTTCAGGCTTAGGAACGCGAATCGGGAGGTTGGAATTCGCTTGCAGTATACCCCGATGAGGTTAAGGGATGGCACAAACGATCATACTCGTCGACGATGTGTTCGATCGCCTCCAGCAATTCCGATTGTGTCCAGTGTTGGTAAAGATACGCCGCGATCGCACAGCCTCCAGCCCCCACCCCCTCTTTCACAAAACCGCGTTCGTAGACTTGCAGTTGGGGAAAGCGAGACTCGGCAAAACTTAGGGTCGAACCGATTAACGGAGCATCCAGCAGGTTTGCGAGTCCCACCGTGTCCCCGGTCGGGTCTTCAGCCACCCATCGTGTCGTGCCCACCACCACCTGTTCAGGATTCCAATCCAATCGATGATAGGTGGCGATCGCCCGCATTAAGGCGTACACCGCTAGCATCTGGGTTCCCCCCGCCAGCAAGACCCCGACCGAACGACTAGCAGCGATCGCCATACCCGCCACCACAATCTGCATCGGATCACCCACCGCAGCAACAACCCGCAGCGGATCCATCGGTTCTAGGGGACGGTAATCGCCCCAGGCCGCTAATCCTCGTTGGACAATGGCCCGCTTTTGAGAGTGGTTACAGGTGGGATGGCTGCTGTTTACCTTATCCCCCACGTTCCAGCCCAGCCCCGTCAACACCGCCAGAGCCGTCGTCGTTCCACCCACCACACACTCGCTCAGGATGAGGTAACTGTTTGGAGTTTGCCTCGCCTGGGCAGCACCTACCCGTAACCCTTGCTCAAATAGGTGCTGCACAATGTCCAACGGCAACGCGGCTCCCGTCTGGACACACCGAGCAGGCTGACCGCCCAGATCCAAGACCGGAACCGCCGGCGCATGGCGAAGTCCGGCATTCATTAGCTCAACCGGAATCGACTGATTCGCGACCACGGCGCGGGAAATAAAGACCGGAGATGCCCCAGCCGTTAGCGGTGGCAAGGGATAGCGCACATGGGACGAAACGCCTGCCCAAAGGAATTCGGCATCGGCAAGG
Source organism: Synechococcales cyanobacterium T60_A2020_003 (assembly GCA_015272205.1). NCBI lineage: Bacteria > Bacillati > Cyanobacteriota > Cyanophyceae > Synechococcales > Synechococcales cyanobacterium T60_A2020_003. Next base: position 23,538 of record JACYMB010000096.1, read on the forward strand.
GCGGTAAATTCGCGATCGCGCGGTGTGGCTCCGGCGGCGGAAATTCCGGGAATCAATCCGGTTTCGGTGAAGCCTAGCACGCAGATCAGGCGCGGACATTGCCCTCGAAATGTCTCGATCCAAACCTGGGCAAGATGGGGCTGGGTATAGGTTTGGATCATGGTTGGTATCGAGCGGGATCAGGGTTATCAGTGGAATTAAAAATCTTCATGTTGCGCTTTATTGAGTTTTCATTTGGATCGTGGGGATTCAGGGAATGAAGCGGGAAATCTTAGATCAGGAAGTGAAAAGAGTATCACCTGCTCACTCTCGTCCTGGTCGTTTTCATCCTTTTCTCTTCAATCCCTTGTGTCCTATGAACCCGAAATATCGCAGAACCGTTTCCTTTGTTTGGGCGTACCTCAATCAACCCTTGGGCGATCAACATCAGCCTACCGTCTTCAACCCCAAGCGCTTCTTCTATCTCTATCAGATTCGGTACTTAGAGCGCTGTTTTCATAGCATTTGCCCGTCCAATGGTGGGTCGCGCAATGGCGCAGATGGGTCGTCTTACTGATTGGTGACGCACTATTGACTTAACCAGGCGATCGCCTCACGAATCCAGTCTTCCGTGTTTGAGGTTTTGGCGATCGCCGTTTGTTGCCCCACTACTCGCAACGCCTTCGTAATCTCACTCGACGTATAGCCCAGGGCTAGCAGGGTCATCTCCACTTCTTCCTGCACCGTACCCACGGGGCCTGCGTCCGGCAGGGTAGCTAGCCCCGACTGATCCCGCCATTCTGCTAATTTCGTTCGCAACTCCAGCGCAATCCTTTCTGCCGTTTTTGCCCCAACTCCGGGCGTTCGGCTCAACAGTCGGGTATTGCTAGACACAATCGCCTGCACTAACTCCTGGAGTCCCAGGGTATCCATCAACGCCACTGCCAGTTGGGGGCCAATGCCACTCACCGCAATCAACTGGCGAAAAAGATCCCGTTCCGCTAGGGATGCAAAGCCAAAGAGAATAAACTGGTCTTCGCGCACTTGAAGATGGGTAAACACCTGAATATTTTCGCCAATGCCGGGTAGCTGAGCCACAAACCGGGGTAGGATTTGCAGTTCATAGCCCACCTGATTAACGTCTAGTAGCAATACAGTGCGAGTACCTGCGCGGTGGATGGCGGCAACCGTGCCCCTCAACGAACCAATCATGCGAATCGCCTAGGATAAAAATCCGAAATAGTGCAATCCTTCTAAGATACCGCCTGCACAGTGCGCCTGCGCCAAGTAGCGATCGCGCGAGGGATTGGCATGATGCCAGGTCAACAATTCAGGGCGAGCATTGCCGACGATCACGCCGCGACTGTCCACGTCTTGGAACAGAGATAGATCATTCCCCGAATCGCCACAGACGACGGTTTGGGCGGGAGATAATCCCAAGGTTTGCTGCAAAAATGCCGTGGCTGCCCCCTTGTTCGCTGCGCGGGGCAGAATATCCAAATCCTGACCGCTGCTGTAAATCACCTGGGCATCAAGGCCGCGATCGCCCAACAAGGCTTTAATCTTCGCGATCACCCGATCCGCATCTGATTCTTCTAGAAAGTAACTGACTTTGAAGGGCGTTTGCTCTGAGGCGGGTTGCAGCGTCAGTTCCGCAAATTGCGCGGTAACTTCAGCAACCTCATCCCGATTCCAGCCCACACTCAACTGTTCTGACCACTGGACATCTGGTTCGATGGCACTCGCATGATAAATTTCTGTGCCCACCGACAGCACCAAGATATCCGGCTGGATCAGCGACTTCTCTGCTTCTAATTCCCGATACAGGGTGAGCGATCGCCCTGTGGAGTAGACGATCTTCGTGCCGTGCGCTTCCCGGTGGCGGATGAGTTTTTGGCTGAGGGTTTCCAGGGCAGCATCGTCCCCTACAAACGTGTTGTCTAGGTCGGTGACGAATAAAAACTGAGCCATACTCCCTCCGCTGCGTGCATAAAACCAGTGTACCGAGACAGGGTTAAGGCTTGGGATCTAACCATTGGGGGAACTGGCACACGCTCAGGACGCGATTTTTAGGCTTTTTTCTAGCCTGAAGATAGCTGTACAGCTTGAGGGAGTTGGCCTAGGGGCTTTGGCCGACTCCTTTCCCAAGGGATTGATTTAAAGGTACGGGAATTTGGGTAGTGACGGTGGCGATCTGCCCTTGGCACCCTAAGCCGGAACCTGGATAGCGCGATCGCCCGCCAGTTCAAACGCCCCATGAACCGCCTGTAGCGCCCGTACCCCGTCTTCCTCAGAAACAACGCAGCTAATTTTGATTTCGGAGGTAGCAATCATCTGAATATTGATCTTTTCGTTCGCTAAGGCTCGGAACATCTTGGCCGCCACTCCCGGACGGTTGACCATGCCCGTGCCGACAATGCTGACCTTGGCGATCGCCGTATCCACCACCACCTCGCTAAATCCTAGCTCTGGCGAAACCTGTTCCAACACCTCTTGAGCCGTCTTGGCATCGGCTTGAGCCACCGTAAATGCAATATCCCGTGTTGGCACTCCGTTCAGTAAACGGCAGCGCTGGGACTGAATAATCATGTCTACACTAACACCGTGATCGGCCAGGATTCTAAAAATTCGCGAGGCCATACCAGGGCGATCGGGAACGTGACGCACGGCAATCTGAGCCTGATTCCGATCCAGGGCAGCCCCCCGAACTGGGGGGGCATCGGAGATGATGTCTTTGGGCGCGTGTTCAAATCCGGGGATGATCGGCGATCGATCCACATCAAATGCTTGGCAAAGGGCATCCACAGCGCGATCGCAGTCTTCCATGGCGATCGCACAACTCACCTTCACCTCAGACGTGGAGATCATTTGGATATTCACGCCAGCGTCGGCAAGGGCGGTAAACATCTGCGCCGCCACCCCCGGACGTCCAATCATTCCGGCTCCAGCAATGCTGACCTTGGCAATGCCCGGATCGGTCATCACTTCCGCTTCGTCGGGTGCCGTGGATTCTGGATTACGCAGGACAGGGGCGATCGCTTCCGCCACGGCTTCCGCTTGATTCAGGGAGTCTTTCGTAACCGTGAAGGCAATATCGTTAGTGTTGCCTTCGTGGATGGATTGGATAATCAAATCCACATCCAGGTCTTGCACCGCAATTTCCCCAAACAGGCGGGCAGCAATACCAGGGCAGTCGGGAACCCGCAACAGTGCAACTTTCGCCTGGTCAGTATCCAACTCAATGGCGTCTACGGGATGTACAATTTCGAGACCCTGGAGCGATCGCGGCTGATTTAAGGGTGAAGTGACGCGGGTACCCGGCTCATCCGTCCAACTCGATCGCACCACCAGCGTTACGCCATAATTTCGGGCAATTTCCACCGCCCGTGGATGCAGCACTTTTGCCCCTAGGCTGGCCAGTTCCAGCATTTCATCACAGGTGATATCCGTCATCAACTGCGCTTCGGGAACCAGGCGAGGGTCAGTGGTCAGAATGCCCGGAACGTCGGTATAAATTTCGCAGGCATCCGCCTTCAATGCTGCTGCCAAGGCCACTGCCGAGGTATCCGATCCTCCCCGGCCCAGGGTGGTAATTTCCAGGTCTTCTGTAGAGCTAACCCCCTGGAAACCAGCGACGACCACAACTTTGCCATCGTGGAGATGTCGTTCTAGTCGTTCGGTTTGAATGTCGAGAATTCGGGCGCGGCTATGCTCAGCTTCGGTCACAATTCCCACTTGGGCACCCGTCATCGAAATGGCAGGTTGTCCAATTTCATGGAGAGCCATCGTCAGTAGCGCAATGGAAACCTGTTCTCCTGTCGAAAGGAGCATATCCATCTCGCGCCGACTGGGACTACTAGAAATGTCGTTGGCTAACTTCACCAGGCCATCGGTTGTTTTACCCATTGCCGATACCACCACCACCAGCGAGTTCCCTTGCTCCGCCGCACGTTTGACTCGTTGGGCAACGGCCTGGATCCGTTCTACCGTTCCAACGGAAGTTCCTCCATATTTTTGGACAATCAGCGCCATACTTGCCTAACCCGTGTATTCAAATTTCCTATCGATGGATGGTGGTTGTCGTCGCCCCACAGTCGCTTTCAAGCCGACTTCAAACTATCGGATGTTTCGCGATCGAACTGTACGACGAACTACGTTTAAGCCTGGAATTGTAGCCCCAGTACACCCAATCGATGATAGATAAGCCTAAATAAACTTAGCAAACCCTGGGGACGGGGCGGCGGACTCGAAATGCTTTCTCACTAGCGATGTAGTAATTCTTTATAAACTCGCCCTCCATTCAAGTGGCGACGGCTCTATAACGTGAATTCGATAGCGTCATTTCAGTTGCACAAGGCGTGGCTGAAATCAGCTTGAAATGGTCTCAGAGGCTAGATTTCGGCGTAGTGCATAGGGTATCACTGGCCGCATTGCTAACATCTTGGATAAAGGTCGGAGGAAGACCGCTTCCGGTGTAAGCGGCCGCAAAATCCTCCATATTGGCTCCTGTTGCTAGGATTCGCATATGGACTCGCCCAAGACAATCGTGTTTTCATCTCCAATAATAGAGGCGACCACCACCGATTCCGGACGTGCTATTTTCGCAAAGGCATCCAGAAACGCTTGATAAGGATCGGCTGCAGCCGAATTGCTGGGCTCGGATGTTGCGATTTGGGAACTTCCACAAATAGACTCTAAGTTGATCACCCGTCCCGAAGTTGATCACCCGTCCCGTCTCATCAATGGCGAAGCAGGTGTAGTTGCTCTCTACCTGGGCGATCGCATTTTGGCTGACAAGGGACAGGGTTGTGCTTGCGGCGATCGCCAGTCCAATTCGGCTGAGGGATTTAGGAATCATGAGGATGCCTCCCTATCAATCAGGGTAAATATTGGGCTTTGCCCCAATGGTATGTCAGGAATGGGGATCGGTGTTCCAATCTGGGGAGGATTCTGCGGCACGGGGCATCGCGGACGGCAAAATCTCCAACTGTTGGGAATAGCTCACCGGTTTCCGTTCCCGCCGTCGCCGCGAAACACTTTCCTCCGTAGTCTCCTCGGCAATTACCTCGTAAAGAATGGCGCGTTTCTGAGGCGTACTGCGCCGCAACACCCGACCTAAGCGCTGGATGTACTCCCGGCTCGATCCCGTTCCCGACAACAGAACTGCGATCCGGGCTTCCGGTACATCTACCCCTTCATTCAACACATGGGAAGCCACCAGGGTTTTGTATTCCCCCTCGCGGAACCGTTGCAGAATGGCGTGCCGCTCTTTCACCGGGGTTTGGTGGGTGATGGCGGGGATCAGGAAGTCCTGGGAGATGCGGTACACCGTAGCGTTATCGTTGGTAAAAATTAGGGTCTGTTCGGGGTAATGCTCCGAAATCAGATCGGCTAAAACCCTGAGTTTACCTTCCGTCCCTAGGGCGATCGCCCGGGCTTCCCGGTGTGCCAACATCGCCCGTCGTCCGGCTTTGGATCGGGCGCTGACCTGGACAAAATGCTGCCACCCCTCCAAACTGCCCAGCCAGACATTGTTTTCCTGAAGGAAGCGGTTCCGAACAGCAATCAGATGTTCATAGCGATCGCGCTCCTCCTGGGACAGCTTGACGTGAATTTGCACCACCTCATGGTGAGCGAGGGCCGTTCCGGCCAGGTCTTCGGCGGTGCGGGCATAGACCACTTCGCCGAGTAGATCATCTAAGTCCGTATGGCGACCGTCTGAGCGATCGGGGGTTGCCGTTAAACCAAGGCGAAAGGGGGCGATCGCGTATTCAGCAATTACCCGATTAAAGTCACTCGGTAAATGGTGACACTCATCGCAGATCAGCAGCCCGTAGCGATTGCCAATCTGTTCGGCCTGGATCGCGGCACTGTCGTAGGTGGCGATCAGGATGGGGGTGCGATCGCGCGAACCACCCCCCAGCAGTCCAACCTCCACATCGGGAAAGGCGGCGGTTAAATGGGCGTACCACTGATGCATTAAGTCCAGGGTGGGAACCGTGATCAGCGTACTGCGCCGCGTCGCTTGCATGGCGAGTTGCGCCAAGTAGGTTTTTCCCGCCGCCGTTGGCAACACCACCACGCCGCGCCGACCTGCCTTCACCCAAATATTCAAGGCATCCCGCTGATGGGGATAGGGTTCCAACGTCACCGCAGGTTGTAGTTCAATCGGTTCAAAGGCCTTGGCTTGGTCGTCAAATGCCGTGCCCGACTCACGCAGCTTTTCCACCAAGGGACGATACTGAATGGCCGGAATCCGAAACCGCTCAATCCGGTCATCCCACGTGGCCCACTCCACCCAGGCACTCCCCCGTGGCGGTGGATGCAGAATTAGCGTACCGCGATCAAATTTCAGCGTGGGGGTACGGGGCATACAAGAACAGGTGTTCGACTGCTTTTCAGTGTACAAGAGGCTTGGGCGATCGCCCCACGGTTAAACACGAAATGTCCGAAAACCGATGCCCCCAGGTGCAGATCGGTAGATGCCGTACAGCGGAACCGAACCCAGGTTTGCTAAAGTTTACAATAGCGTCGCGGTACGAATCTCGTTGATGGAACATTGTCGAGATCGGATTGGGACTTGTCCAACCTTAGCCGCGAAGGTAACCGTTTTTCTGCACATTCCATTTACTGATCCAGTCGGGGAGAACCGTCCATGCTTCGCTTAGAACACGTGAGTAAGATTTATCCGACTGGAGAAGTCCTGAAAGATATTAACTGGGAAGTCAAACCGGGCGATCGCATCGGGTTGGTGGGGGTTAACGGCGCGGGCAAGTCTACTCAGTTGCGGATCATTGCCGGAGAAGAAGAGCCAAGTTCTGGCGAGGTGATTCGACCTCAAAGTTTGAATATTGCCTATCTCACTCAAGAGTTTGATGTTGATCCCCGACGCACCGTGCGGGAAGAATTCTGGACGGTATTCGTAGAAGCCAACAAAGTCCAGGATGCCCTGCACCACATTCAGCACCAAATGCAAACAGCGTCCCCAGAGGAACTGGACGATCTGATTCACCAACTCGATCGCCAGCAGCGCCAGTTTGAAGCGTTGGACGGCTACGGCTTGGAATCCCGCATTGAAAAGATGCTGCCGGAGATGGGCTTTAACGCCGATGATGGCGATCGCCTCGTCAGCTCCTATAGCGGGGGCTGGCAAATGCGAATGAGTTTGGGCAAAATTCTGCTACAAGAGCCGGATATCCTGCTGCTGGACGAGCCAACTAACCACTTGGATCTAGAAACGATTGAATGGCTAGAGCGGTATCTGAAAGGATTGCTCACGCCGATGGTGATCGTGTCCCACGACCGCGAATTTCTCGATCGGCTGTGTACGCAGATTGTGGAAACCGAACGGGGCGTTTCGACCACCTATTTAGGAAATTACAGCTCGTACCTAGAGCAAAAAGCAGAAGCAAAACAGGCACAGCAGGCGGCGTTTGAAAGTCAGCAAAAGGAACTGGAAAAACAGCAAGCCTTTGTCGATCGCTTCCGAGCCAGCGCGACCCGCAGCACCCAAGCCAAAAGCCGCGAAAAACAGCTTGAGAAAATTGAGCGGATCGAGGCTCCGATCAGCGATGTTCGCACCCTGCGATTTGAGTTTCCGCCTGCGCCCCGCAGCGGTCGCGAGGTGGTGATCGTCAAGGATCTCGTTCACATTTATGGCG
>JACYMB010000097.1 GCA_015272205.1 Synechococcales cyanobacterium T60_A2020_003
AACTTGCTCTTTTTTGATTCTGATACCCCGTCCGCTTGCGGCGGGGTAGTTCATTGGCGAAGATAATGAGCGGCTCTGACGAGGTGACTTGACTTAAATCTGCGCCCGCCTCTAGCAGTTGAGCCACAATGGTCGATTGACTGTGGGCGATCGCCACTTTTAGGGCTGTATCTCCATCTTGATCCCGGATATTGACTTCAGCCCCCGCTGCGAGCAACTGCTGTACGATCGCTTGATACCCCTTAAAGGCCGCAATCATCAGAGCCGTACTGCCATCTTCGTTGGATTGGTTAACATCAGCTCCAGCCGCGATCAGTAGCCGAAGAACATCCCCTTGATTTGCCGCCGCCGCCACCATGAGAGCGGTTAAGCCATAGTGCGATCGCACGTAGTTCACGTTAGCGTGATGCGCCAATAAAACCCGCACGATTTCGGTATATCCGACTTGGGCAGCTTGCATCAGCACGGAGGTTCCGTCGGGACTGACCGTATTCGCATCAGCGCCGGTATCTAATAGAGCTTGGACTTGTTCAAGACTGCCGTTGTGGACAGCTCGCACCAACAGCGTGTCTTTGCCTGACATCATAAGTAAATTTGGATCTCCCACATGATGATCTCAAGACTTACGCACAGTAGGCGGCGTCCTAATCACGAACCTGTGCCATGTCCTATTGTCTCACTCCGATTACACATCGATCCGCAGTCAAAAAAATAGTGATAGATTATCGAAATGATTACTGTAAATTCTGTTGAAATAATTGAATACCGGGCTGAGCTCGCGGGGAATCCAGTTGCAATTGAAGCATTGGACATGATCGAAGACTGCGAGGGTGATGTAGAAGATGCGGCGATCGCCCTGGCGCTGCATGTGGGGCAAGAGCCAGACCGATCCGACGATTGGCTAGACGGCTTCGTGAAGCGATCGCGCCATTTAATCTGTGCAGCGGACGTGAAAGCACAATTTAACTCGGATTCGATCGTGGAGGTGCTAAGCCTACTCGCCGAAGCAACGACCATTCCACCGTTGCTCCAGGTACCCGTCGCGATTTACTTGATCAAAACCGGGATCGATGTCTTCTGCCGCCCCTTTGAGGAAACTTTTTAACGCCATCGATCTTCAAAAGGGCTGAAGCGACGATACATATTCAGGATGGGATGACAATGCAGCCATTTCTACCTCGCTTACGGTTCAAGATGGTACGGTCGGGCTTAGTTGGACTCGCTTGGCTGAGCGTCCTCCTTTCGGGACGGGATGCTGCCGCGCAGGATGCATCTGTCTGTCCTGATCAGCTAGATGCAGACATTCAATCCATTCTCAATCAGCCTTCGGTGCGTTCATCGCGGTGGGGTATCGCTGTGCGGACAACGCCTACCTCCGGCGAAGAGGGAGATTGGCTTTATCAGAAAAACACCACCCAGTTTTTTGTGCCTGCCTCCAATGCCAAAATCTTCGTGACAGCGGCAGCACTAAATACATTAGGCGAAGACTATCGCATTCGTACCTCAATTTATCAGGAATCCACTGGAAAACAGAATGAGATCGTGCTGCGGGTGCAAGGACATGGAGATCCCAGCTTATCGGATCAGCAATTGCAGTCCCTAGTCACCCAACTGCGCGATCGCAACATCAGTCAAATCGATCACCTGATTATTGATGATTCCTATTTTCCCGGCGATTGGGTGAGTCCGTCCTGGGAGGCTGAAGATGTGCAGGCCGGCTACGGTGCCCCTGCCAATAGCCTGATTTTGAATCAGAATGCAATCAATATCACGCTCTATCCCCAGAGGGTGGGGCAACCGTTACGGCTCGTTTGGGAGAATCCCCAGGAATCGACGGGCTGGCAAGTGCAAAACAATACGCGAACGGTGTCCCGATCGGAAGGCGAATCTATTTACGTTGGACGGGATATGACTCGTCCGATTCTATACCTGGATGGGCAATTGCAGGAAGGTTCGGAACCAGATCTGTCGGCGATCGCCATTACGGACCCGACAGCCTATTTCCGAGATCATCTTCGCAGCGCCCTGACCCAAGCAGGCATTCAGGTCAACCAAATTCAGCTTGAAACTAAGCCAAATTCCCAAGTTGGAGATGAAATTGCCTTCATCAATTCAGCTCCCTTGATCGATCTCATCACCGAGGCCAATCAAAACAGCACCAATCTCTATGCAGAGGCGCTGTTACGCTTGTTGGGAGTCCTAGACTCTCCCCAAACCAGTTCCGCCCTATCCGCCGGAGCCCAGGCTATTCCCCGCTTATTATCTCCCTTGGGTGTCGATAGTCGAGGGGTAACGCTAGCCGATGGTTCGGGGCTCTCTCGTCAAAACTTAGTTACGCCTGCTGCTATTGTCGCGACGTTAGATGGCATGGCGCGATCGCCCAATGCAGACGCCTATCGAAACTCGTTTGCGGTTGCGGGCGTGAGTGGAACTCTAAAATCTAGATTTCAAAACACTGATGTTGTCGGTCAGTTGTGGGGAAAAACCGGAACCTTGCGAGATGCAGTAGCGCTATCGGGGTATTTGCACCCTGACCACTATGAGGCGATTACGTTCAGTATTTTGGTCAATGACCCTGCTTTATCCATCGCTTCTGCAAGACAAGCGATGGATGACATTGTTTTGCTGTTGAATGGCTTACAAAACTGTCAGGAGAATATTTGAAAGATCGAGACCGGTAGATGCTTGTTTTTGTTGGTCATGGGGGTAAGCTTTACCTAGCCTTCTGGCCAAGTTCAGCGGATTTAGGACGAAAATGCTTCAAGATTCCCGCCATTTCCAAAACAACTTTGACTTGAGGCTTTACTCCTTTAAACGAAAGGCGAGCTTGGCGCTGCCTAGACTTAACAAAACTATCGATCAAAACGTCGGTGACACTGGGTTCAATCGATTGAGTTTTACTTAAATCAAGAACGACCACTGCACCTTCCCGAAGTTTCGCATCTAGATCTTTGGCCAGAAATGGTGCTGTAAAGAAGTCAAGACGATTAGGTGCGAACACAATCGTTCGCGGCTGATCTGTGAGATCCATAAACTCCAATAGCATACATTGAATAAGGTTCTGCCTTCATCTAATAGTATTTTGACGGTCAAATCCTCAGTGAAAATTGGAGTCTTGGTGCTGCTCTAAAATAAGAACTTTATAAAGTCGCAACCATCTTTTGTGATTATTCCTGGTTTCTACGGAGTTTGGATCAATTCCAGGAAAACAGCTTCAGTCTGTATGCTTACAGTGCCAAGAAATGCATCTCTGATCTGCAAAGATATAAATAAGTTTTAGGAATTTCTCCGAAAAAAAGTTGAACGTTTTCAGAATAGCTGAGCTACGATTAAAAGCAAAGATTGAGGGATTGTCTATGGTTGTGAGGTTGAATCGCTTGGCGATCGCTGCGATCGCAGTTGCTATGCCGCTCGTTGTTGCCCAGCGAGCGATCGCGCAAGAAGTAGAAGTCAGAATAATTAGTCCTGGCTACATCGACACGGTGCCCGAAGCGGTTGATGACGCTTTCTTCTCCCATGATCCGGATTACTACCAAAACCGGGGGGTAGGTGAACAACTAGACTGGATGTTTGGATTTGGTGGGCGTGATCTCGGATTTCTAGAAAATGAAATCTGGAGGGACGGGCGAGCCGTCAGCGACATCACAGATGAGCTTTTGTTTGAGCAAGCTCACAGTACGCCCATTATTCGGACTGCCGATCTTCCCAATCCTTTTAATCAGTCTCTGCAAGTTATTGAGCGGATCGAGCCGCTTGAAGCAGTGCCCTTACCCCCAGCCCGTTCTCGCGTCATCGTTACACCTCCCTCTGCGCCACCCGCAGCCGTTCCGGCACTCTGGTAGTCGGTTCGTGATTCAAGCGTATTTGTAGATTTTCTGGCGCGATCGCACCTAACTTGTGGAAAGGTGCGATCGCGTCTCGTTATGGGGCAGTGGTAAACAGACTAATTGTTCGTCAGGGTTATTCAATGCACCCAGCACCTGCAATTGCTCCTGCTGCTGAAGTTGATCGACAAGCTGGTGAATCGTAGTCGCTGGGGGCATGGGGAACTGATTGACTCCAGCGTTCACTAAAACTTGCCGCCCTAGCAGTTGGTGCGCGTTGAGCAAGTCAAGCAGAAACGTTCGAACATCAGAAAGTTCAGCCCCTCTAATTTCGATAGGTTGATGCATGGGGCGATCGCGCTTTGAAACACGCTGACGTTTGGGGCGACGACCATTTAGTAGGTCTAGATCCCAAAGTAAGTCGCACTCGCGTAGGACGTTGGACTCATTCAGCAAGCTCTCTAAGTCATCAATACTCGGCTTTGTGCCAGCAATCACTAGCTCCCCAGAAGCAGCGGCGTTGACTAAGCTATGGTAGGTTGCTAAAAATTGCACAGACTCTAAGCTGGGCGTGATATGGCGATGGGGAGTGTCTGTGAAAATGCGCTGGTAAAACTCGTAGCCCTGGTTTCCAGGCTTTCCGATTCCTTCTGAGCGAATGAACAAAAGCTGCTGACACAGGTCCAAACTCACGGCCCGACGACAGGCATTCATGACGTGGTAGAAACTGGTCAAGTTGGGATCCTCGTTCCAGGCAATGCCCACCCGTCCAACACGGCTCACCTCGATGCTAAAGAGTTGACTCGCATAGGTCGGGCTGGGGAGCAAACGCGGACGGAACTCGCCTTTATAGACCACATGAATTAGCTCCTTCAGCCAAGTGCTGGTAATGATGCTGATAATCACCAGAAAGTTTCTTAACCTCGGGTTGTGAATCGTGGAGTTGACATTGAAAATCGCCTGGAGATCAATGACACCCTCCGAGGTACGGGCAATGTTATCAAGCTGATCAAAACACAGGACAATGGGCTGGGTATCGGCGGCCAACCGTCCGAGGTTTGCCAGAATGCCTTGGGCAGCGTGCTCAGTGGCGATCGCCCGCTGTGTCCCTAAAATCGACCCCCCGCAACCAATCACACGCGAGCGTATACCAATCGGGATTCAAGATGATCCTGTTCGACTTGGCTGAGGAGAGTGGCGATCGCCTGAAGCGGCTCGACATGAATGGATTCTACGTGCAGCGTCGGATTCTGCGACTCATACCAAAAATTGCCAGGCTTAAATGTAGCTGGGTCAAACGGATTAATGGCATGACGAAGAATGGAATCAATCGTAGGCACAGCAGTTCGGACTGAATTGGGGCTGATTTACTGGATCAGTTTTACCGCATCTCTCGGCAAGATGATAGAACGTAAGGTCTACCCCCAGAAACAATGGCCTCAGTTGCGATGGTTGTTTGTGTAGCGAATATTGGTATTTGCCCATTGCAACTTTTCGCGCAGCGTGCGGAAAAACGAATATTGTTCTTCCAAGACAATGAACTGCGCCTGACACTCGGCAATGCGAATATCTACTCGCTGTCCCGGCCAGATCGAGGTTGCCAACACCCCATCCATCCACAATTTTGTGAGCAATTCCCGATCCGCAAGCGGCCAAATGCTGACGACGGAACCACACGGCAACACAATCGGGCGGCTAGAAAGACTCAGCGGACAAATCGGGGTAACCACGATCGCCTCCATACCGGGATGCAAAATTGGCCCACTGGCCGCAACCGTGTAACACGTTGATCCCGTTGGAGTCGCGACGATTAAGCCGTCCCCCTGGTACTGATCGACCACTTCCCCATCGATTTCCATTTCTAAGATTGAGGTAATCATGCGATCGGCAGAGGCTGGCCTGACGCACATCTCGTTGAGCGCAAAGTAGCGATCGCTCATCGGTTCCATATTGGTGCGGCTTCCTTCGTAGGTGGAAGCTTGGAGCATCATCCGCTGCTGTACCGCAAAGCGATCGCTCTCAATGCGGAAAAAAAGATGGTCTAATTCGTACAACACCTGAGACGGCTCGGTCAGAAAGCCCAGATGCCCCCCCACGTTAACCGCTAAAATCGGAATCCCTTCGGGTGCAAGATGTCGCGCTGCGGCCAGCGTCGTACCATCCCCCCCCAACACAATGGCGAGGTCAATAGGTTGAGAGACCGACGCCAAGAAAACAGGGTAAGGATTGTCCTTGGAGCCGCTCGGCCCCATCATCACTCGACAACCCTTACCTTCTAAATAATGAACACAGGCCTCAGCCATTCGCTGGCTTTCGAGATGGCCTGCTTTATAGACAATGATCGCTTGGTTTAGCTGCACGCCTCTACCACTTCAGGAGGTTGAACTGCTCCATATCAACCGTATCTCGGTTTCGGTAGATCGACAGTACAATTGCTAACCCCACCGCCGCCTCTGCTGCCGCAATAGAGATAACAAACACCCCAAAGACCTGTCCCTTAATATCTACGGGATCTAAGAAATTAGAAAAGGCCATGAAATTGAGATTGACGGCATTCAGCAAAATCTCAATCGACATCAACACGCGGATCGCGTTACGACTGGTCACTAACCCGTAGATACCAATACAGAATAGGGCAGCAGCCAGTAGTAAGAAATAGCTCAGTTCCATGAATCTTGTGCTTCTAAACAACAGTTCGGCGTTGCAAAACACCATCGTCAACCATGAGTGACCGTCCGCAATCGCAGACCAATTAGTTCTGATCCCTATTTATCCGAATCCGACGGCGGCTTTACGCCAACACCTACCAACTCTCGAGGACGCTCTGGCAAGGTCAATACTGGGCGATCCACCTGCTCTTGGCGATCAACATCGGGCAGAAACTCGCGACGAGCCAACACAATCGCCCCAATCAAAGCCATAAGCAACAAAAGCGATGCCACCTCAAACGGCAGCAAGAAATCGCTAAAGAAATGCTTGCCAATCAGCACAACCGATTCATCACCCGCGGGTACACCCGAAGCCCCACCCCAAGGTGTTGTCAGAACCGTGGTGCCAAGCAATGCGAACAAGCCGACACAAACAACAGCCGTGATCGCTTGTCCAAGCCAGGCATTGCGGACAGGGGTAAACGATTGGCGCTTATTGACCAGCATGATTCCGAACAGAATCAGAACGTTTACTGCGCCAACGTAGATCAAAATCTGTGCGGCTGCCACGAAGCCCGCGTTAAGTAAAACATACATGCCGGAAATACCGACAAAAACACCACCCAGCAAGAAAGCTGAGTACACAATGTTGGATAACAAAACGACCCCTAGAGCCGACCCCAACATCATGGCTCCCAAAATCACAAATGAAACCAGTTGAACCCCATCCGCTAGATTCACAGCCTTTTCGCTCCTTATCTATTCCTGACTGATTGTACAGTAG
>JACYMB010000098.1 GCA_015272205.1 Synechococcales cyanobacterium T60_A2020_003
CTTTGACGGTCGCCATTGTTTGAATCGCAAGGTCACTATAAAGAACTGACGCGCCTGGTTTGCCGCTCAACTCCTCGACCACCCACTGCCCCAGCACAGATTCTTCGATCCAGAAGGTGAGGCTTCCCCTAGCCTTCAATCCAGCGTTATACTCTGACCAGTTGCGGATGCGGTATTGAGGTTTCATGGCAGGTTTTATGTGTGATAACTGAAATTTACCATGCCTCTCCTGCCCGCAACCCCTCTTTCATGCAACAACGCCTTTCGGGGGCAAAATGAGGGTGTGCTCACGTTCACACTGGAGTTTAATGAATCAGAGATCTTTGAATACCTGGACAATCGCGAGATCCGGACTCCCCACGCCGAGGTACGCCAGTTCTACCAAACCCTGCTGCGAGATGCCTTTAACCGTCTCATCAAGACCTCGTTGATCAATGAGATTCTGACCCTCAAAAAGCACGAAGCGGATATCGAATCGATCAAAACCTTTGAGGAAAATTTGCGAAATCTCCTCTTAGTGAGTCCGGCAGGAATGAAACCGACCCTGGCCATTGATCCAGGCATTCGTACCGGATGTAAAGTGACCGCCCTGGATCACACGGGTCAGTTCTTGGAATACCAGGCCATCTTTCCCCACCAAATGGGGGAGACCAAGCGGCAGGACGCGGCGGAAACCCTCATGCGCATGATCGACCAATATCAGATTGAACTGATTGCGATTGGGAATGGGACGGCAAGCCGCGAGACGGATAGTTTTGTGAGTGAAGTCTTGCGGGACATGGATCGAAAGCCGATTAAGGTGATAGTCAGCGAGGCAGGTGCATCGATCTATTCTGCCAGCGAGGTGGCGATCGCCGAATTTCCCGATCTCGATGTAACGGTGCGGGGTGCGATCAGCATTGGGCGGCGGCTCCAAGATCCCCTGGCGGAACTGGTCAAACTCGATCCCAAGTCGATCGGGGTGGGGCAGTATCAGCACGACGTAGACCAGAAATTGTTGAAAAAGAAGCTGGCAGAAACGGTTGAAAGCTGCGTGAATTATGTGGGCGTAGACCTAAACACCGCATCGCGGGAACTGTTGACCTATGTTTCGGGCATCAACGCCGCGATCGCCAACAACATCGTCGCCTACCGGAACGAAAATGGAGCATTTCGCAATCGGCGGCAGTTGCTCAAGGTGGCTAAACTGGGCCCCAAAGCCTTTGAGCAAGCGGCTGGCTTTTTGCGGATTCGGAATGGAGACAATCCCCTCGACAATACGGCTGTTCACCCAGAAAGCTATCCCATCGTAGAGGCGATCGCCTCCGACTTAGGCATTCCCCTGGAGCAAGCCACCCAAGTCGCCGACAAAATTAGCGCCATCGATCTCCAAAACTACGTGACCGAAACCATCGGGCAACCGACCTTGCGGGATATTTTGAAGGAACTGGAAAAACCGGGTCGTGATCCCCGCGACGAGTTTACCTATGCCACCTTCAGTGAAGAGATCCAAGAGCTTAGCGACCTCAAACCGGGGGTGGAGCTAGAAGGGGTCATTACCAACGTTGCGAATTTTGGTGCATTTGTGGATATTGGCCTCCACGACGATGGTCTGATCCATGTTTCCCAAATGGCCGATCGGTTTGTGTCTGATCCCAAAGAGATCGTGAAAGTGGGACAGGTGGTGAAGGTGCGGGTCTTGGAGGTGAATGAGGCACTCAAGCGCATTGCTCTATCAATGCGATCGCCCAATGCCCAACCTCAGCAGAAAACCTCAAAGAAGAAGAAAAAAGGGCGATCGCCCCATAGCAACCGTGAAGACAGTGGAGAATAAGCAATTGATGCACTGTTGACTGGAGTAGACCTGGATCTGAAATCTCTCCTGCTGTAAAACTGGATATGCCTTCACGCTCAATCAGGAGAGGGGAAGGTTTAATTCTTCTGGGTCTACTGGTTTCACAGTTGATACCGGTATCTCATTCACAGTGCAAGGCATATCTGACCAGCAAGAGCGGCAAAAATGGTGAACTTGATGCCCCCGACCATGACGCAATAGCTGACTAGAGCAGCAAAGACAACTCACCATACACATCTCGTTTTTTAAATCGCTGTTTCAATTAATTCTGTGAAAATTCAGGATGGCGCGATAACGCATCGTGCTGAGAACAGCTAGACGGTGTGATGACTTGAACCACCCCTAAAATTTGGAGAGGAAAGCCGTGTACTGTGCTGAGCAGGGGGGGCTAACGAACAGATCCAGCACCATTCGCCATCGGAGCGCTTCATCCGATAGCGTGTCGCAATGACCTCAGTTTCTTGTAATGTACTCAAGCGCTGATAATGCTCCGACACTAAACCGACCTGCCTCAACACCTCGTCTGGTGTTGCCAAGATCTTGTTTGCGGTGGGAAAGTCCTGTTCAGGATATAGAGCCACAAACCACTGGAATATTGTGCCCGCTGCTTTTCCGGATAACTGCTGATCTCGACTTTATCCAATCAGGCGGCATGGCAGAGTAACTCGGTCCAGGTG
>JACYMB010000099.1 GCA_015272205.1 Synechococcales cyanobacterium T60_A2020_003
GTTACGCTAGCGCTCACCCAACCTACGAGAGAATCAGGGTTGTGTGAGTTTTGTCCGTCAATCAGGGTTCGGAAGTCCCCCTTTGTAAGGGGGATCTAGGGCGATCTACAATGCTTTGATCCATGACAGATAACTTTTAAAGCATCCTCTAAGGTTGATCCCATGCAGGGGACGGACGGCGATCGCACCTTTTCCGTTGTTGAAGCCTTAGGCTGCTGTATGTCGCAAACGATCGTTGTCAAAATTGGAACATCAAGCCTGACCCTGCCCGATACGGGACTCATGGCGTTATCCACCATTGCTAGCCTGGTGGAAGTCTTGACTGAACTCAGACGGCAGGGACATCAGGTAATTTTGGTGTCGTCCGGGGCGGTCGGTGTCGGCTGTGCGCGGCTGGGTTTAACGGAACGACCCAAGGCGATCGCCATGAAGCAGGCCGTTGCAGCGGTGGGGCAGGGTCGCCTGATGCGGATTTACGATGACCTATTTACGACGCTACAGCAGCCCATCGCCCAGGTTCTGATTACCCGCAGCGATCTGGTTCAGCGGAGCCGCTACGTGAACGCTTACCGCACCTTTCGGCAACTGCTGCGGCTGGGGGTGATTCCGATTGTGAATGAAAACGATACCTTGGCCGTTGATGAACTGAAATTTGGCGATAACGATACCCTCTCGGCTCTCGTTGCCAGTTTGGTAGAAGCAGACTGGCTGTTTTTGTTAACCGATGTGGATCGGCTCTATTCCGCAGACCCTCGCTATAATCCCGATGCCACACCGATTACGCTGGTGGAAAAAATTGACCAACTGGACGCCATGGTGGAGATTGGCGATCGCGGTACCAGTTGGGGAACCGGGGGCATGGTGACGAAAATTTCCGCCGCTCGGATTGCAACCGCTGCCGGGGTGCGCACCGTGATTACGGAAGGGCGATCGCCCCAAAATTTGCTGAAGATTCTGGCGGGGGAACCCTTGGGAACGCAGTTTGCCCCGCAACCCGATCCCTCTAATGCCCGCAAGCGCTGGATTGCCCACGGTCTGGTTCCGGCAGGGAAGCTGTATCTTGATCCGGGAGCGATTCGCGCCATTTCTGAAGGGGGGAAATCCCTTCTGGCGGCGGGGATTACGGAAGTGGAAGGCGAGTTTCAGCGGCAGGATGCGGTGCTGTTGTGCGATCGTACGGGGCGGGAGGTGGCCAGAGGGCTGGTCAACTACAGCAGCCCAGAACTGCAAAAAATTCAGGGGCGACACTCCGACGAAATTCCCACAATCCTGGGGTATCCCAGTCCAGAAACGGTTGTCCATCGCGATAACCTCGTCCTGAGCCTATAATTGCTCATCCACCGTGGACTCATTCACAATCGGGCGACCGAGCCGCGCATCGGGAATGTAATACCCCGGATCTTCCGCCACCCAGCCCAGGTCAGAATTCAGCCGCACCTCAAAATGGAGATGGGCGATCGCCGCATCGCCGCTCATGCCCGCTGTTCCAATCTGCTCTCCAGCATTTACCGTTTGGCCTGGAGTCACTTGAATCGAGTCGAGTTGGGCATAGCGAGTCTGGAGTCCCTGGCTGTGATTAATCACCACCAGCTTGCCATAGGTACCCTGTACATCGGCATAGGCGACTACGCCAGACCCGACCGCATACACTGGATCGCCCACGGCTGCTTCCAAATCAATCCCGCTGTGAAACCCAACAATTCCCGTATCGGGACTGACCTGCCATCCATATCCGGTCAGAATCCGGGCTGAACTGGCGAGGGGATAGCCCGTGATGGTTGTTGTTTCCTCCTCTTCCGGCGTTGTGAAACCATTAACCCCTGGAATAAAGACGACGGTTCCTGGCGTGGTTTGGCAGCCATTCAGCTCAAATAGCAAATCAGCCCGCACCTGATACTGCGCCGCGAGACTGCGCCACGTGCTGCCTGCAGGGGGCGTCACCTGAATGCCGTTGTAGGGTGGAATCGTGAGGGTGCGGCCTGAGGTCAGGGGGGTTTGGAGTGACGGATTGAACGCCAGCAAGGTCGCAGGTAAAAGGTTATATTGAGCCGCAATACTCTCCAGGGTTTCCCCGGCCTGAACGGTATGTTGGGTATAGCGGGAGAGCGCCGATTCGGGGCAGAGGTCTTGGGTTTCGGTCTGGGCATGGAGGGTCGGCACCCAGACACTACTCCACGGTGCTAGGATGACCCCGCCACTCCAGAGGCCAATCGTTAGGAATTTCGATACCAGCCCTGCCCCTTTTCCCCTGGAACGGATGCTCAACCATTGACGCGCCATAGCCTGCCCACTCACTCAAAAAACGCCGCTAGCAATCCACGCTAGGAAACGAACTATTGGAGAATCCTCCTCTCCTCTGGATGGTAGCGCACAGGGGATAGGAATCGGGGCAGGATTAGTTACACTAGAAGCGATCGCCTCCATTCGCTGTTTCGTAGACTATGGGCTTACCCACCAGAGATTTAAGTCGTTCTGTATTGCTGTTGCTGGCAGGCGGGAGCCTTGGATTGGTCGGCAGCTATTACCTGAACATGCAGCGGATGCAGGTTCTCCCGTCACCAGCCGCAACAGAGCCACCGTTGAGTGCCGCGATTCCACCCACGCCGATCGCTCGTCCGCAACTGTCCTCCAACTCTTCCCACAACTTCATTGCCGAAGCCGCTGAAAAAGTTGGGGCGGCGGTGGTGCGAATTGATGCCAGCCGGACGGTTTCCCGGCGATCGCCCCGCAATCCTACTCGCCCGTTTTTTGGTCAGGAACCACCACAGGAGCGCATTGAGGAGGGCACCGGATCGGGGTTCATTATCAGTGCGGACGGCCACTTAATTACCAATGCCCACGTGGTTGAAGGGGCAGATTTGGTGCAAGTCACCCTCCGGGATGGGCGCACCTACGAAGGCACGGTTTTAGGCGCGGATACCATTACCGATATTGCTGCGATTAAGATCGATGCTGAGAACTTGCCCGTCGTCACCTTTGGCGATTCGGAAGCGTTGATGCCCGGTCAATGGGCAATCGCCATTGGCAATCCCCTTGGGTTAGACAACACCGTGACCGCTGGCATTATCAGTGCAACGGGACGTTCCAGCGCTCAGATTGGCATTGCTGATAAGCGGGTGCGCTTCATTCAAACCGATGCCGCCATTAACCCCGGCAACTCCGGTGGCCCCCTCCTCAATGATCAGGGGGAAGTGATTGGAATTAACACCGCCATTCGCGCCGATGCCCAAGGCTTAGGCTTCGCCATTCCCATCGACACGGCACGCCGTATTGCTGAGCAGCTCTTTAGTGGTGGTCAGGCGCAGCACCCCTTTATCGGCATTCAAATGATTGACCTAACGCCCGAAAACCGGGATGACATTGCCCAGGAACTCAACATCGAGATTGATGACAGTCTTTCCATCGGTGTGGTTGTGATCGACATTGTGCCCAACTCTCCGGCTAGCCGCTCCGACCTTCAGGTGGGGGATGTGATTGTGGCGGTGAATAACACGTCTATCGAGACTGGCTTGGATGTGCAGGATCAGGTTGAGGCAAGTCAGGTCGGGGATGAACTTACTATTACCGTTAATCGGAGCGGACAATCAGAGATCGTCACTGTTGAAGCCGGAGCGATGCCAACCCAGTAGATACTCGCAGCTTTGAGTCAGGAAATCCCCAATAGAGGAGATCTCGGTTAATCAAGCAGAAAAATACTCAGTAGATCGAAAGTCAGGTGTATTTCACAATGAATTCAGGCTTTGATCCCCCTAAATCCCCCTTACAAAGGGGGACTTCAAGACCTCTGTGGTTCGGTTCCCCCCTTTCTTAAGGAGGGCTAGGGGGGATCCAAACAAGGTTTGCGATCTACGGATACTACTTTGTGGTAGAGGTCATTGCTTTAAATCGTTCCTTCGCCTCCTGAAACGATTCGCGCATCGTGGCTTGAATTCGTGCCGGATCGGGCTTTTTGCCCCCCATCAGATCCCCAAAGTAAACGCAGGCCGCTTCCCCCAACGCCCAGGTGTAGGCCGCTGCCCAAGACGCTGCAATCACGCTTCCAAAACCGGGAATGAACTTGATCAGTTCTCGCCCGATCGCCTGCGCCAGAAATCCACCTGCGATCGCACTCACCACACCTCCGGCTTGGGATGGGGTGAGCACTTGTCCATAGAGTTGTCCCAGCAGCACGATCATCGAGGCTTGTAAGGCTGTGAGAACGGGCATCGTTGCAAAAGGCAAGGGCACGGCAGCAAGGGTGGCGGCCATCACTGAGAAGGGCAGAATGTAGCGACGGCCTGCATCCCGATAGAGGTTGCTGAGGCGATCGCCCATGGTGCGATCGAGCAGTTGATGAATAGTGCGGGCTTCGGCTTCGGGTAACAGATCGGCGATCGCGTCTCGAAAGGCGTCTAAACCGTAGAACACCGGCGTAAACCCGTCTTCCTCTAGGGTGAAATCGATCATTACCGCCCGATCACAAACCCCTGCGAAGGTCAGTTGCATCGCTTCGAACGGGCGGAGTACCTCTTCTAGATCGGGCGGATAGAGGGGATGATCCGTGACCGAGGGTGGATAAACCTCATGGAGACAGGTGACGGCAAGCAGACAGGGAATGGTGGGGTACTGGCGGCGTAGGCGCTCGGCAATTTGGCGCAGGGTATCGGTGGCGAAATCGGTGATCTTGACGGTGAGAATTAAGATGTGGGCGCGATCGCTCCTCTGATCCAGATCGCCCAAGAGTTCTTGGATAATGGCGTCCGTGTTTTGGTTGATATCGCCCAGGCCAACGGTATCGGTAAAGATCAGCAGCGGCAGATCCTCCGATGGATAGGTGTAGCGCTGGGTGTTTTGGGTGTGGGGACGAAAGCCTTGACCCACGATCTCTGCGGAAACCCCGGTTAACCCCCGAATAATTGAGCTTTTACCCGCCTGGGGTTTGCCAATCATCAGGGCTTCGGTGGTGGGTAGACTCTCCCGCACGGTGGCTAGGATTTCGGCCATTTGTTCTTCGCTGACACTAAACCAGCCCACTACGGTCTGTGTCACCTGATCCAGCGGCAAGAGTTTTCGCGCCTGGGTCGTCGCGGCGTGCCAGCTTCCGACGAGGCGATCGCCCCAACTGGGTGCAGATTCGGGAGCGGGAATCATGTCGGTGGAGGGTTCCGAAGCGTCCGAGGTTTGGGAGTCGGGGGAGATTGGATTGGGATCAGGATGGGTCATGGCGGGAGGGTGAATGGAAGTAGAAAAAATTGCGCCTTATGCCAATTTTGAGTTTTGAGTTTTGAGTGGCTTTGTTGCATGATTAGAAAAACGGTCAGGTTCGCCTTGAGAGTGTCCTGGTATTAACCTTCAACCTTGTAGCTATCGGGTTTAGCGATCTGAATCATGCGGTTGAGCGCAACACATTTGATGAACAATTCCACGGCTTGATTGTCAAATTGACGTGCACTGAGATTGCCCCCAAAAATAGTCTTAAAGCGGAACATGGTAGTTTCAGCAATCGAACGACGATGATAGC
>JACYMB010000100.1 GCA_015272205.1 Synechococcales cyanobacterium T60_A2020_003
TGAAATTTACCATGCCTCTCCCGCCCGCAACCCCTCTTTCATGCAACAACGCCACTCAAACCCAAAATCATTTCCAATATCACCAAGAGGGATTTCTAAAATATCCAGAAGTTCTGGTTCTTTACCCTCAATAAGCCGAGCTGATTTTGGAACTTTTCCATCTTTTGGATATAAGCTGTCAAATACAGGACGAACCCATCTCCCAGTATCAAGATCAATTCCGGCAATACAACGTTCTTCTAGCTTCCATGAATTAGAAAGACAGACAATTCGTTTCAGAGATGACATATGTTTATGCTTCCCCACTTACCATTTAGATACTCAGCAACTAAGCGGCGATGGCAGTGATGTGGTTTTGCCTCACTACAGAGCAAGCAAGCACCATCCAGTTGACTTGGAGAGATCTTTTTCTCAATTTGACGACTGGCTATAAGCTGTAAAAACTTTTGCTCATATACCGCCCAATCTCCTTTGTTTTTTTTGTACTCGTCAAGAATATCTTGAGTTGGAGCTAAATCTAGAATGTGGACATAACTGATGCCGCCAATAGACTTTAAAAAATACTCTAAGTCCGCTCGTTTAGCGAACCCAGCCAACTGGGAGACATTGTTTAGTCGAGTATCTACAACTTGCTTTACACCTGCTTCTTGAAGTGTCTCAAAGAATTTCTGAGCGCTCTTTTGGGTGAATCCAATCGTGAACAGGTTGATTGGCTTGGTCATGGTCATCACCTTTCTTCTCTACGTATGCGATCTCGTCACCCTGAATCTTATAAGCTATGTCCAAGCACTCTTCTCTGCTTGACAAGTTACTACTTTTCTGAGTGAATAAAGAAAGTTGAGCCTGTTCTTCTGCCATCTCTGAAAAGTCTGTAAAGCCATGCTTTTTAAGCATCCTCTGCTCTAGATGATCGTGAGATTCTAATTCACCGTTTCTTAGAATGTGATTGATCTGTAAATCGAAGCGTCGTAGGTGTTGACAAACCAGAATCGCTCTATGGCAGGTTAACGGATCTTTCTCAGCACACATTAGCGAGACCTTGTGCTTTTTTACACCCTTTAAAACCCTTTGAATTCCTTCATGAAATTCCTCAGTTGCAGCAATTTTTTCATATACTGCTTTGCCCTTAACATAGCACTCTTGTTTTTTAGGTCTTGCCCCTAGTTCTTGTCCCAGAAATACATAGAGGATTTTCTCTGTTGCTAAAGCTTCTTTCAGCGCTGCTCGATTGAAGTGTGGCAGAAAACGGCTGTAAGGAGATGAGCGAACATCAACAACAGCAGTGACCCCATGCTTCTGAAGCAACGAGACAAAGGTTCTGATTTCGTAATTGGAGTGACCTATAGTGAGCAATTCCACTGACTCTGCTCCTCAAAACATGGCTGAATCGGTTGATTATACATCACCTGCCTTCTTATCTTAAAGCAATTACACCAGGAAAACAGTACATCCGATCTTCTTGTTCAGAGGGATTTGAGGAGAGATGTCTAACGACAAGATCAACGGCTATCCCAGACCCTGACACCGACCGATCGCCCCTTTAGTCCGTTGCAGCGCCGTGTTATCGTGAACCCGCACCGATCGCCCTGATTTTCCTACCCTTTGCAACGACCGATCGCCCATCAACCTGCACCCCACCAACTACCTCCTGGGACTTTGAACTAAGCGCAATCGCTCTTCAACTACCACCTCAACAGAGACTTCCTGGGACGCTTTGGGAAAACCGATATCGCTTCAACACCAAGTGCAATATCTCTCTGTTTGTGCAGTGACCGATAACGACAAGATCAACGGCTATCCCAGACCTTGACACCGACCGATCGCCTCTTTAGTCCGTTGCAGCGCCGTGTTATCGTGAACCCGCACCGATCGCCCATGCCCACTTCAACCGTAATTATGACCGATCGCCCTTCATCTTGCACCCCACCAACTACCTCCTGGAACTTTGAACTAAGTGCGATCGCCCGTCTATACTTACCCTCCACAGAGACCTCCTGGGACGCTTCGGGAAAACAGATATCAGCTCAACACCGAGTGCAATATCTATCTTTGTGCGGGAGCATGATAACGGCTCAAATCAGCGGCGGCAGATAGCTTTGGACTCAGCACTAATTAGCTTCCGACCGTCCGCTGATTTGAATTGTTAGCTGGCGGAGTTGGCATGATTACTCGATAATATAGAGGCAGACGAAGTAACCTTGAAAGCATCCTTATGAACTCGACAACTGCTTTGCTCACTCGCATTACCCAAACTCCTGGTCAATGTGGTGGTCGTCCCTGCATTCGAGGAATGCGAATCCGAGTCACTGATATTTTAGAAATGTTAGCTGAAAATGTTAGCGTTACTGAAATTTTAGAAGACTTTCCCGATTTAGAACCGGAAGATATTCAAGCTTGTCTGCTTTTTGCAGCACGACGCACTGATTTTCCTAGACTAACGGCATGAAGATTTGGATTGACGCTCAACTGCCTCCAACATTAGCGAACTGGCTATCAGAAAATTTTAGTTTAGAAGCCGTTGCCCTCCGAGATTTATCACTTCGAGATGCAAAAGATATTGAAATTTTTGAAGCAGCAAGAAGTGTAAGTGCTGTGATTATGACAAAGGACAGTGATTTCATTGATTTGGTCTGCCGCTTGGGGACACCACCTCAGATTGTGTGGTTAACCTGTGGTAATGTCACGAATCGGAACCTGCGGCAATTACTGTCAGCGACTTTACCTGATGCATTAGAACAACTGCGACAAGGAACAATGATCGTAGAGATTAGCAATACTCCTTGAGTTACTCACTGGTTATCTCAAACTTTATCGTTATATATTATTTTTATATACGCTCCAAATAGATACAAAGAGTAATCCTAAACCAACAAGAAGGGATAGGAAGCCAAGCCAAAATAAGAACCAACTGATGCGTCCGTAATCATCCGAATCAAGCCAGAGCATCTTCAGAGGACGAGAATAGTTAGGATTCTGAGCCTTTCTTACCTTACGAGCGGTGAGTCGGAAATCGAGTAACCTTGATACAACTGCGGTAGAGCTACTTACGGCAGCCAGTAATAACAAAGGGAATGAGTATGCAAACGCTGTTCCGAATGAGCCACGAGGAACAAATTTTTCGCTTTGTAGAAGAGATAGCCCTATTGCAAGCACCGACACCGAGAGGCTCGAAACAAGTGCAACTGCCACTGAGAATTGCGTAATCGCTAGACCTTGCCACCTATTGTAACGCCACCTATTATAACGGTCGTTTCCTATCCTATATGTCCTCTTTGAAAGCTAACAATTTATTACACTGAAACTTTCCGTATAATACCCCCACTACAGGGAGTTATACGGAAAGTTTCTATTGAAATGCTGATTTTCCATAATTCAACCGAAACTTTCTCGATAATATCCAGATTTTCAGGAGTTATACGGAAACTTTCCGTATAATTTCAGAATTCAGATCTCAGTAATGCGTGTAATATTTACCACATCATCGGATCTGTAACATCTGCCATCATGTCAAACCCATCAAACCCTCCAAAATTACTCGAAGAGGTGCGGGATGTCCTGCGACGCAGGCACTACTCCTACCAAACTGAAAAACCTACATTTACTGGATTAAACGCTTCATTGCCTTCCATCATATGAAGCTCCCACGGGACATGGGCGCATCTGAAATAGAAACATTTCTCACCCACCTCGCCGTTGATCAAAACGTAGCCCCATCTACTCAAAATCAAGCCCTCAGAGTGCTCACCCCAGACGAAGCCCGCCGTATTCTCAACGCCCTTCCCGGCGTTTATCAACTCGTTGCCAAAGTGCTTTACGGTAGCGGTTTGCGTCCTGGCAGACTGACAAAACTAGGAAGAGGGAAAACGGGACAGGACAACAAATTCACGCCTTAGTTCTTCATCGAGTTGACGTTGACAAGCAATTGCTGGGTGGGGGTCAGGCAAACTAGAAAGGAAACGAGGCACAGGGATGGATAACTGCTGGGTAATCGCCAGAGCGAGCCAACTCCAGCCGAGTTTGAGATCACTCATACCTCGATGCCAATGGGGGTCAACGTGGCGACGCAGACCAGAGGATACAACCTGAGTGCCATGGAGCACCAAAAACAGAGTGGTCAAAGCAATCACCCCACACAGTTGCGTTAGAGCAAACTTATCCCGTAGTCGAGAGGCTTCCAGATCAAACCCGTTTGACTTGAGATCCAAAAAAGATTCCTCGACCTGAAAGTGCAAGCGATACTGAGCAAAGGTTTGGAGAGTAGTCGGCTCATCACTGACAATGACCCACGGCTCTCCCCTAAGTGCATCGTGGGCAAAGGCAAGATAGACCTGCCGATAGGGATTGGTTTTGCCAATCGAGACCCATGGAGTCAGGTAGACCGGTGCAGGCTTGAGAGCTATAGCAGATACTTTGTGCCACTGCCCAGCCCTTTGAAACTGAAACGAGCGCTTGATACGAATGCGAAAGTGCCAGCCCAACGTGTCCCGCAGGGACTTCATCAATTGGCCATCGGCAAACCCTCGGTCGGCCAACAGAACGATGACAACGCCATCCGGCAGTACTCGCGTCCCTTGGCGCAACACCCGTTGAATCCGCCACCACCGTACCGTGCTGCTTGACTGGCTCACGATCTGCCAAGCAATAGGAACGGTTCGTCCACGATAGACTCCCCCAACCCAGAGAATGCAGAAGCGATTCCACACGACCGTTGTATCCAAGCTTAGATACAGCCGCCTCTCTCCCCACTCTGACAAGGCTTGCTTCATCAGGGCATGGTGAGCACCCATCACATCAAGGCGTCGATTCGATAACCATCGTCGGAATCGTCGTTGATAGGATTGAGCGATGGTGCCACGACTGACGACATGAACCCTGAATCGGCTTAGATGCACACTCTGGCTTTGCAGGATACCGATGACCATCCAGCACAGCGTTTGGAGGTGACGGGCATCTTGCCACTGGATCTCACATTGACGTAGATATTAGTTGAGCGCATCATATAAACGGGAAGTTGGGAGCATCGATTTACCTGATGTTGTGTCGTTACTTCTCAGCCTAAATCAGGCTCTCCTTCCCGTCTAGTCTTTGCTCCAAGCTTCTGCTTTTTTGTCAGTCTGCCAGGGGATAACACCCAGATTTTCAGGATTTAAACAGAAAAATTGATAGTTAAGTCCGGAAAATTGGCATCTTTTCCGTCACATTCGATAGTTAAGTATGGAGATTGGGGTGCTTATCCGTCACATGTGCTGGATAACACCCCGTATACCGGACTTATCCATCATCTCCATATCGGTATTTCAGCCACCGCATTTGGGCGATCGCCAAGACCTCCTCGCCACCATCCAAAACCTCCTCAAACGCCGCTTTGCCCATGCCGGAGACTGGAGCATTCCCCTCCCCTATCCCCAACGAGATACCATCCCCCAGTTCATCCCCCGAAGTCCCAACGTGGTGATTAGCGTCCACACCAAATACGTGACCTAACACCCAAAAAAGGGAGTATGAGGCAACAGCACCATACTCCCATCCACCATCGCTAAATATTCACTCCAGCCCTTCAATCGATGATTAAGTTACGTATAGTTAGTAGACACTAACCTCTTCAATCCCCCGCTTTAGGTCAGAAATAGCTGTATTCTGGCCGACAGTTATATTTCTTTACCACTACAGCACCCTTTTTTGAGTACATTGCTTTTATTAGTGTTCATACCGTAGCGATTCCCGATGGTGCGAATGAAACGCACAATTAAACCTGTGCATTCAGAGTTTGCCTCCCTGCTCCATTCGCAGCTCAACGGGCGATCGCTCCTCGCAATGACGACCATTTTCTAGGAGAGTCCTATGACATCTGCTCGCTGGCTCAGGGCGTTAGTCCCCATTTGCCTTAGCCTGCTCCTTGTAGTGACGGCTTGCAGCAAACCTCCGTCCCGTTACGACCAAGTTCAAGAAGCAACCACCGGACGGAATGCTCCTGCCGCTGTTGATAAGGAGGCGGTACAAGGGTCAACCTTCAATAAATTTTTTCCCTCCGGAACTGGTGATTATGAGGTCGTTCCGTCCCAGGAAAAGAAAGGCTTTGCTGAGTACAAGGTCAACAAAGACGGGACAAATGTGGCGATGTTGTCCATCAACGATACGATCAGCAATCCTTCTGCCGCTGAAAAGTTCCAGAGTAGCACCGAAAAGATTGGTGGATATCCGGCTGTGGATCAAGGCGCAAATGCCACGGCTCTGCTCGTCAATGGTCGCTATCAGGTGAAGGTGCAGTCTCGTGATGCATCGTTTACCCGCGATGATCGAGTAGCTTGGCTGCAAAAGTTTGACCTGAAAGGCTTAGCCGCCCTCGAACCCTCACCTAGCGCAGCCCTACCCAATAAAACCAAGCGATTTCCCCAACTTCAGAAGGCCGCCGATGCCAAAGCGAAGACTGCCCCGACTCTGACCCCTCAACCCGCTACGTAACCCTAGTGTTCGCGTTTCTAAAGTAACAAGTAGAGTGCGATCGCCCCTAGGTTGCACCTTGAGACAACGAGGCAAACCGGATGGGCGAATGCTAACGACATTAAGGAGTAGACTATGAGCAAACCAATCTTTGAATTGGTGGACGATTTGCCAAAGGGTGGACTGACCGTGATGGCGTTGAAATCGCTGGATGTGGTCATTCCTGGACAGTGGCAGAATTTAGTTGGATTTGACAATACAATTCGGGCGGTCACGGGCGAAACCGATGAACAGTTAATCCAGCAAATTGGTGAACGAGCCGTTGCCCTATTCAACGACAAGTCCCAAGGCTATCAACGGGCACTGTGGCTATACGAAACGGTCGATTCCGCATCGGGATTTTTAGGCACGGCAGCCCTAGGGAATCGCATCGGACAAGACACGTTTCTGGGCTTTTTGAAGCACCTGACCCCCAAGCCTGAAAAAGCTCAAAGCATCGATCTGAGCGTCAAACTCGTCACGGAATTGGTGGCCTTTTGCCAAATCAACGGTATCCCTGGTGATAGCATTGGCGACTTTCTAGCAGCTCTCAAAGACTACGGCGGCGAGTCCTTAATGCGAATGACAGCTCTGATTGCCTTTGATGGACTGGTTCCCCTCGGCGCAACCTTCACCGATAAAGCCCTGTCCGTTGTGAAGGGAACGAAGCCGTCAGAACTGAGCCAAAACCCAACTTTCAAAGGTGTGGAGGATCTGATTCCAGGCGACAATGACACGAAGAAACTTAACTTCATTACCGCTAGTCTGGAACAAACCAAGAGTTGGATCGATGACTTTGTGTCATCAAAGAACATGAGCCAAAGTTCCGTTGTGAAGGGCTTAGAGGGATTTGTTGAGTTTTCGGCAGATAAGCTGGACTACCTAGGCGCATTTCTGGATATGTCGGTGAAATACTATCGCCATACCGGAGTTCAAACCCTCGCCCGTCGGCTCATTGAACGGGCAGTTGCCGAAATTTAGCTGTGCCTCTACCGGGGGTATTCACGATGAAATGAGAATGCCCTATTAAGTTCAACGCCGCTTTTTCTGCCTGCAGGAAGAACGGCGTTGCTTTTTGGGGTATTGAGACAGACACCCGCGATCGTCTCCACCTAAACCGAGACGGTATTGAAGAAATCAAAATGTTCGATGGCTTCTAGAATCCCTAGGGCATGTCCTTGTTCAGCGTAATAAATGCGATCGGTGTCCACCAAATGGGATAGTTCTTCGTCATGACGGTTTGCCACAACGACTGCTAGGGTGTTGCCGCGCATCATGTCTTCATCCGCGCCTGAACCTCCTACCACCAGCGTTTTCTCTAACGGAATTCCCCAACGATCAGTCACATAGCGCAACGCTAATCCTTTCGAGGCTCGAATCGGCAGAATATCGAGATACTGTCCAAAGGATAAAATGACGTTCGTGGCTAGATCTTCCTGGTAGAGCAGGCTGATGATCTCTTCTACTGGAGGCGCAACGCCAGCATGGTAAAGATAGCTAATTTTGAATCGGCTCTGTTGCACCCTGGGCTGGAGTTGTAATCCCGGTAATCCGGCCATCACGCGCCGCACTTCATCGGGCGACCAGCGGCGATCGATGTGCTGTGCCCACCACCGATCCACGGTGAGATCGGGATTGTAGTAGATGGCGGTTCCGCCACTGGTAATGAGAACGTCCGGTTCGGGGATACGGTACTTGCGTAGGGCTTCTAATGCGGTGTCTAACCGCCGACCTGTGGCAATTCCAAAGGTCGTGGACTTGCGATTTTGCCGAAGAACTTCAATAAAGGCGGGCAAATCTTCGGGAGAACCCAGTAGATTCTGATCCAAATCCGTGAAAATGGCGCGATCGGAGTAGGGCATGGGGCGACGAATCAGCGAGATCCGCTCTACTCGCTCGGTCTTGTTCACCAGTGGACGAATCGTTTCCAGGTAGCTGGAGGCGTGCGCGTCCCAGGAGTAATGTTTACGCACGCCTACCCGTCCACTTTCGGCACACTGTTTCCATTTTTCGGGTTTTGTCAAAAGATGCAGCAGAGCGGCGGCAATGGTGTCGCTATCTAGCGGATCGATCAAAATACCATTGGCACAATTGCCAATAATATCGCGTGGCCCCCCATCCTCTGTGGCCACGATGGGGAGTCCGGTGGCGGCAGCTTCAATCAGTGTCAGGCCAAAGGGTTCGGTTAAGGCCGGATTGACAAATACACCACCGGATAAGGCGGCAAGGCGATAAATATCGGGGACTTCGTCGGATTTGTGATGTTTGGGATAGGCGACGCGACCGTAGAGATCGTAGCGATCGATCGCCACCAATATGCTGGTCAATACCTCCTGCGCGCCTTCCGATAGATCGCGAATATCCTCTCGGTTCCCGGCAATAATCACAAGGTTAGCGAGTTCCTGAAGCTGAGGCGATCCACCGTACGCGTCAATCAGTGCGCCAATATTCTTGCGGGCATCGGGTCGGGACAGGGCGAGAATGATTGGCTTATCGGGTTCCCGCAGAAAACGCCGAATTTCTTGACCAATGGGGGTTTGCCATTCGTGACCCTTGGGGGGATAGAACAGGGAGAGATCGGTTCCGGGCGGAATGACGCGCATCCGCTGGGGCTGGTAGCAGTCGTAAAATTCGTACTGTTCTTCAATTTCTTGGTGGGTGCTGGTGATCACGCGATCGGCACTGGTCAGCGTCAGTTCTTCGGCATCGATGCGGCGCAGCATGTTGTATTGCCGATCAATGTCATCAGTGGACAGTCCACTCGCCAGCAAGCGCCGCCGCTTTACCCGTCCGAGGGAATGCCCAGTGTGTACTAAGGGAACCCCCAAAATGTGGGCAAGGCGACTGCCTACGTAGCCTGCATCAGCGTAGTGACTGTGGATGAGGCTAGGAACGCGATCGCTCTCCCGGATAAAGGCCAGCATGTTATCTACAAAACTATCGAGGTGATCCCACAGAGCTTCTTTGGGGATGTATTCCTCTGGCGCTCCAGCGATAATCCGAACAATGCGAGCCTTATCGTCCAAAATCTCGATTTCCTTACCATACTCTGGATCCACGTCGGGGGCAGCCACTAGGCGAGTAAAGAGATCAACGGCTGCAACATCCGGTTGTTTCGCGAGGGCACGCGCCAGCTCTACAACATATTTGGTTTGGCCGCCCGTATCGGCATCGCGCCCCAGTTCCAGGTTTTTTCCTCGAATCAAACCATGCACGCTAATCAGAGCGATGTACATACCTTCAGGTTTCTGCTTTGGCATAATTCCCCACGTCAGCAGACTGTGTTGTCAGTATCTACTGCCTCACAGTACCATAGCTCCTCTCGGCTGTCGGGTATGGGAAACGCGAGATCTGCCTTACGATATAGATTCCCGCGTTTTATAAATCTTTCCAAAGTCAACTCTAGACCTCTGAGCGATCGCCCCATGTAAGCGTTAGGCGTTCTACCCATTAAACCGATGGGGTTTGGAGTGCTTGCGTCTGCAAATTCATCAATTCTCGAATGCCCGACTCCGCCAGATCCAGCATTTGGTTCATCTGAGCACGGGAAAAGCTGCCCGATTCTGCCGTTCCCTGGATTTCAATCAGTTCAAACCGATCGTTCATGACCACGTTGCAGTCCACTTCGGCGGCCACATCTTCGGGATAGTTCAAATCCAAAAAGGCCTCACCTTCTAGCAATCCAACGGAGACCGCTGCGACCTGACGCTGGAGGGGCGATCGCCCTAATTCCCCTTGTTCTATCAAAGCGTTGATCGCATCCACGAGGGCGATATAGCTTCCCGTAATGGCGGTGGTGCGGGTTCCGGCATCGGCTTGGAGCACGTCGGCATCAATGACGAGAGTGCGATCGCCCAAAGCGTTCATGTCTAAAACTGACCGCAGACTGCGCCCAATCAACCGCTGAATTTCCTGCGTCCGGCCTGAGAGTTTCATCAGTTCGCGGGCGTGGCGTTGGGGTGTTGCGGAGGGCAGCATCCGGTATTCTGCCGTAAGCCAACCCTGACCACTGCCGTCTAAAAATTTAGGCACACCCGGTTGAATGCTAACGGTACATAACACCTGGGTATGGCCGCAGTGAGCCAGTACTGATCCGGCAGCAAAGCGAGTAAAGTGTCGGTCAAACCGCACAGGGCGAAGCTGGTTTGCACTGCGACCGTCGGGACGTTGCCAGGGCATGATGGTTGAAACTCAAGCGTAAAATCCTCACCCAGAATACAGCAGATCTCCGGTGGATTTGCATCGGAATGGGTTGGATCAGGGGCGATCGCCCCGTTTGGATCGATACGTTACGTACTGTTGACTCACCCTCAGATATAGTGTTTCATTGGTGGTGTCTTCAGTTTTAGACTCCATATTTTGAATTGTTACCCATCTTCTAGACACCCCGCTAATCTCCCGTTTTGCTCAGATTTATAGGGGGCATCGTGAGTTTTTGCCTACGGTGAAGCCCCAAACTGACTAGTGCATCTGTATACTGCTAGTAGAGCATAGGAGTGGTGCAATGCGAGTCGTCTAGTGGAATGTTCTGCTGTTGTCCACATTTCCAGTGGTTGTGCTATGGTCTCCCAACTTGAATCCCCTACCCTCAATACCAGCCGCCAACTTCCCTACAGTGTTGAAGGCTTAGTCCAGGTTTTTACCGCACCGCACCGCAGCTTTTTTACCAACGTCATGGCGCAAGCCCTCCGCATTGCCGGACAGGGAACTCCCGTGTTAGTCGTGCAGTTTCTTAAAGGGGGCATTCACCAAGGGGTAGACGCCCCGGTGCAGCTTGGCCAAAATCTAGACTGGTTCCGCTGCAATATGACGTCTTGTATTAATTCGTCTGAAGTTGATGAAGCAGGGGCGATCGCCCTTCAGGAACTGTGGGAACACACCCAGCGGGCGGTGCTCCAGCGCAAGTATTCCCTCGTGGTGCTAGATGAACTGAGCCTTGCCATTAACTTCGGATTGATTTCTGAAGCAGACGTGCTAGCCTTTCTTTCCAAGCGTCCACGGGATGTAGATATGATTCTCACGGGGCCAGAGATGCCCCCCTCGATCCTGGACATTGCAGATCAAATTACTGAGCTGCGCCGCACCTATCGCGCCTAACGTTTAAGCACCGATCATGATTAAAAACGACACTTGGATTGCTCAAAAAGCTGCCGCAGGGATGATTATGCCCTTTGAACCTGCACTCGTTCGTCGCTTAGACCTCAATGGAAGTCAGCAACGTCCGGTGATTAGTTTTGGCCTATCATCCTACGGATACGATATTCGGCTCTCGCCTGCGGAATTCCGGATTTTCCGCCATATTCCAGGTACAGTGATTGATCCAAAGCACTTCAATCCCGATAACCTCGAAACAACGCCCCTCCACCGGGATGAAAGCGGTGACTACTTCATTCTTCCCGCCCACTCCTACGGGTTAGGCGTTGCGCTGGAAAAATTGAGCGTCCCTGACAATATCACCGTGATTTGTATCGGGAAATCGACCTACGCCCGTTGCGGCATTATTGCGAATCTCACCCCAGCTGAAGCCGCATGGCGTGGGCATCTCACGTTGGAATTCTCGAACTCCTCTAGTGCCGATTGCCGCATCTACGCCAATGAAGGCATTGTGCAGCTTCTATTCCTAGAGGGTGAACCCTGCCAGGTCAGCTACGAGACGCGCCAGGGCAAATATCAGGATCAGAATGAACAGGTGACCTTAGCGCGCGTGTGAATGAGGTGTTGCCGCTAGTCTTGAGTGTCTTCTTGGGCGCTCAAGCTAGCAGCGTGTAGATGACTGAAATTCTTAAATTCCAGACTCTATTCCGCTATATTTTCCATTGTTAAAATACTTAATAAATTATTGTTAACAAAGATTGGGTGTATTTCCCTACGGCAAAGACTTGAAACTAGGTAGCCTAACCAATTGCGTTGGGTCTGAAAATCAGTTATCCTTAATAGATGTTAGGAAGATATATAGCAGCCCTAAATTATTCATAAAACCTGAATCAACCGAACAGAAGGCTTAAATTTCTTGCCTATTCTCAATTCAAATGGGATTGCTATGAAATTCATCCGTTATTAGTTGGGGTCGGATTTAAAACACTATTTGCCTCATTCCATTGACTGAATTTTAATATCACCTAACGTGTGAGGGTTCTAGTTTATACCTAAAGATTCAAAACTCCATTAGTCACCACTTTTCTTAGAAAGAAGCGCATCAATTACTCATCTGACGGACAAAAGCTAAGTTCAAATCAATTTTTCCTAATAGTTTTGACTTTCTATTTAGCTTACTGATACTAGGAAGTGGATTACTAATACTGATACTGATACTGATACGGATACGGAGCGATCGCCCTTCTTAACCTTAGCCTGTCACCTCATTCACATCGATAGCCCTTCTAGCCCATTATTGCCTACGCACGCTGCCTCTCAGTTTTAGCATCTGTTCTGACTCACTGCGTTGTATAAAAGGGTTTAAAAATTATGAATTCATGTCCATGCTGTTCTAGACGCCTACTACGACACATTTGCCACAATCAAGTGTATTGGTACTGTTCTCATTGCCATCAAAAAATGCCGAATTTGTCGATGAGTGCGGCAGGACGAGTTTCGTTGTCTGAATCCTTGATCGGTGTTGGCGCTCTCTTGGATGCTTATTCTACCCCTGCTCGATCCTTAGAGCTTTGTTAGTGCATTCGGATTTTAAATTTTGATAGGCTTTCTCCCCAAAAGTCACACCCAGATTAAGCAGCGTCAATGTTATTTAGGTTAACGTTTCAAACCGTGACGCATCTTCCCAGGAAGGTGCGTTATTTTTTGATACACGCACTATCCTTAAAGAGGCTCATGATGCGGTGTGGGGCGATCGCACCTCCGCTGCTCATGGCGATAGATTGCTGTCTTCCAATTGTCCTTGCTTCAGGGTGGAAATTTGACCGAGCAGGGCCTGGGAGGTTAGAGGGGGTGAATTCATGCCGCTACCGCTCATTCTCGACATCGCCTTAGGGTTGGTCTTGATTTATCTGTTACTCAGCTTACTGGCATCAGAAATTCAAGAACTCATTGCTACCGTTTTGCAGTGGCGGGCAGAACATCTCAAAAAATCAATCGAAATCCTGGTAACAGGTAGCACCAAAGACGTTCCGGGCAATCGACGCTTCGCAAACAACCTCTATCGCCATCCCCTGATCCAAGCTCTCAACCATCAGGCTAAAGGACGCTGGATTTCTATTCGACAGCGGCTCTACCAACCCATTGAACGCCTCTATCGCAGCATTACGAAGTCCGCCGGAATTTTTCCGGAGCACGATACGGGACCCTCCTATATTCCAGCCAATGTATTTGCGATCGCCCTCCTCAAAATGCTGCGGGTTGAGGAACTTGCCCATAAGTATAGCGAACTCTTTCTGCGCGATCTCAATACCGAGAAGCTTCAACTCATTGATGATGTCTTAATCGATCTGCGCAACAGCACGGGAGATCATTCCTTGTTGCTTCGAGAATGCGACCATCTTAAAAAACAGATCAGTGAGTTGACGACTGCATTTATCCATCAGCGCAGTCCGTTCACCGAGGCTCAAGCCCGATCCATCGACCAAATGGTGCAATTTGTCAGCAATGTAGAGCGTCATTTAGGAACCGACGATTCCTGCAAAGCCATTATTTGCAAGCGGTTACCCTACCTTCGACAGTTTTTGCAAACTACCCATCCAGAGCCGACGATTGCTGATGTTGTGCATTTGCTCACCGATGAGGACTATTACGATCGCCTCCCGCCGGAATTGATGGAAATTGTTCTCCATTCCATCTCCACGGAATCCGATTACTACGCCCAAATAGACATGGGCTTGCGGGAGGGACTAGCGCGTCTACGCGAGGATCAAGCGGGACTCCCCCCCCAGCTTCGAGATAATTTACGGATCTTGGCCGAGCAGGCCGAGCACCGAGCGCAAGATTTAGCCACCGGATTGGAGCATTTGCAAGCTGAAATAGAAACCTGGTTTAACCGTTCGATGGATCGAGCGTCGGGCGTCTATAAGCGCAATGCGAAGGGAGTCGCCATTTTGATCGGTATTGCGATCGCGATCGCCGTAAATGCCGATACATTTCATATCATGGCGCGTCTTTCCCGGGATTCGGTGCTGCGCGATGCCCTGCGCGATGCCGCTGTCCAGACGGCCACACCATCCCAGAGTGCTTCTCCGAGCGAATTTCCATCCCCCTCTGTGCCCTCATTGGATGCAGTAGAAGCAAACCTCGATCAAGCACTTACGGATTTACCGTTGCCGATTGGTTGGGATCCGGTGAACGTTCAGCAGCAACGACTCGATAGCCGAGGATGGCATCCACCCATACTGCGACGCATCCTGAGTTGGATCGTTACGGGTATTGCGATCTCCATGGGGGCATCGTTTTGGTATGGAGCCCTCAGTCGCGTTGCGCCCCTGCGGAACACAGGTAAACCTGCCGACTCTGGAACATCGCAAGAGTGGTAGCCCTTCGTCCTGTCATCCTGATCCTGAGCACTGGTCGCCTAATAAGTGATGGATAGAATGAAAAGGTAGTGAACCAGTTCTAGCGATGCCCTGCCCTCCTTGTCAAAGCCAGCAGGGGGTCAAAAACGGTAAGCATC
>JACYMB010000101.1 GCA_015272205.1 Synechococcales cyanobacterium T60_A2020_003
TTCCTAAACTTTATCTGACAACCTTATGAGTTGGTATAAGGTTTAACATGGGTTAACCACGGGTAAACCACACTGTATTGGAGCGGTATCCATGTTGCAGGTTGGAGAAGTTGCACGGCAGTTAGACTTAAATCCCCAAACCCTTTACTTTTATGAACGGATTGGCTTGATTCCACCGCTTCAGCGCACGGAGTCGGGGTATCGGCTCTTTAGTCAGCAAGATGTGGATCGGCTGGTTTTCATTACAAGAACGAAGGCTTTGGGGCTGACTCTCGATGAGATCAAAGATATTCTAATGCTGCGGGATGGGCGATCGCTCACCTGCGGGGCCGTCTACGAGCGATTAGCCAGCAAGCTTGCCCAGATTGAGCAACAAATCCAACAGCTACAAACTTTGCAACAGGAGCTACAACCACTCCTCGAGCAATGTCAGATTGCCAATCCCCAGAACCCCTGTATTGCCTTGGAAACCCCTTTGGAGCATTAGGCGATTCGGGACAACAGGGACAAATAGTTTTTGCCATATGTGGCGATCGCTATTGCAACCAACTGATGCGCCTAATCTGCTTCAAGCTTAACGGCGAGAAGCCTTATCCGCCCAGATTTCCCATATTTAATCGCTACAGCAGACTTACGACAGCTAAAGTGTGCTGCGACCAAAGCAAGAAGTTCAGTCTTGGCTTTGCCGTCTACAGGTGGCGATTTTAGCCGTGCTAGCCAGCTACCATCAGGCAGTTGTTCCAACAACGATACACGAGAATTGGGTTTCACTTTAACTTGCAGTCTGATTTCCACTGGAAACAACCAAGAATTGGACAGTAAAGACTAAATCATTGCCAAGCCGCTATCAAGGTCTATCAAGGTATGGCCATTACAAATGCTTCTATTACCATTTTCTCTGCACTTAAATTACTGCTTGAGGAGATATCAAGTTAATCTCGCCTGTAAGCTCAGCAAAATAAAGTTCTACGTCTAAGTTGGGATAGCGCTGCCGAATTTGTTCATAGGCTTGGTTCAGGTACTTAGCGTGGAAATTTCTCTCGGATGTCAAATCCGAAAATGGCTGTTTGTGTACACTAGCGTAGGCTCCACAGTCTTGATGATCAAGAATAATCACTTTGTTGATGTTATGTAACTGCTTGGATAAGCCAAGTTGATCCCAAAATGCTTCTGCCTCTGCGGGGTGGGGAAACCCAGTTAGAGCGAGGGATGCTCCGGCTAACGCAACCCAATCATAGGCTTGGTCTAAATGCTGGTTGGACAAAAAAGATTGCTCCAAGCTAACAAAGCGAAAGTCAATACAGGTCAAGACCAATGCCTTTGCCCGATGTTCGTCGGCTAGAACGGGTTGAGGACACATCAGGCTTCCACCATAGATGAGTCCAGTCGTGAGTATCCCCTTTAGGAAAAAACGACGGGAGACTGTGCCAGTCTGGTGACAACAGCGACACTTAACATCATGCTCTATCTGAGTTGGTTTAGTCATAGATCGGTTGGGAGATTGAGGTAGAAGTGCTGAGGTGTGACCGATCGCCTCCTCCGTCGCCCTTGAGCTTATGGGAGGACTTCCTCAGGCTTTTCCTGAGACAAGGGCGAAGGTAACTCACAAACTAATTGAGAAGTAATCGATTCTACGGCGGCATCGGTACTGTCAAGACAGTTCTCTGGCCCAATGCGATCGAGTAAACCAGTGCGATCGAGAAGTTGCTTAACTTCTGGCTGTAAACCACTGAGCAGAAGTTGGCAACCCCGACGCTTCAGGTCGTGGTAGATGTCTTCTAGGGCGACTAGACCTGTCGCATCCATATTAGGGACAAATCGCATCCGCAAAATAAGGTAGCGGACTTCGGGTTCATCGCGAAGGAACGTCACAAAGCGTTCGGCAGCTCCAAAAAACATCGGTCCATCCACTCGGTACACCGCGATTTGCTTGCCCAGTTCCAGGGGAATGCCGGGGGGAAAGACTTCTGCCCTTAGTGGTGCAGAAAACTTTTTTCGAGTCTCAAGCTGAGACGAGAGTGACTTTAGAGAAGCTGATCATGAAGTCCTGAATGAGGTGTTTATGCTTCGATGCCGAAGCAGGGGGCGGACTTTTGTAAGGCAAGGGTTGTAGCCAAGGCAAAGTCAGCCCTTTGTAGCAAAGGGTAGCCAATTCTCGAAGTCCCAGTTGCAAGAAGCTCAATCCCCTTCGAGAATGCCAATCCAGGCGCAAACGCTGGCCCTGTAGAACGACGCTGAGGCCGAGCATCCCAGCGAAGAGGTAGGCAATATCGAGCAGCATGAACAGGCAAGTGAGGGCTTTAGCATCGCGTAACCTGGAGCGAACCACCTCAAAGGCGGCTGACTTGTAGTCCTTGAAGTGAGGTTCAATTCCCCCAAAGCGCTGACCATACTCGGTGAAGGTCGCAAGAGAGGTGGGCTGCTGGCTAAGCACAGCCCAATCGTCAGCCGCTGCGTCAGTGCGCGCGGTGGCTAAGTGGCAGTGAATATCCTCTAGCATCGTCACATTGTCGAAGAGATTGGCCTGATTCATCGGTGGGAGTAGGTCGCGTACCGCTCGGGTCCGTCCGTTGGCTAGGGTGACGAGTAAGTCAGACTTGGCCCGAATTGCCCAGGACCATTGATGGTGCTGCAACCAGCGAATGAGTTCTCCATGCTCGAACCCTCGGTCAGCCAGAAAGGTGACCTGACATTCCGGGGGCAAGAGAGCCTTGGCCCGCTCCAGCAGAGGTCGATAGTCCTTGAATCCCACCGTAGCGCTACCATGCTCGATGACTTGCCCTGCTAGAGTCAAAGAGCGTCCTCCCCAAGCGAGACAAACCTGGATTAGGCCGAACTGGTCCCACTGCATACTGGTGTCGAGGGTCAGGACGACTGCCTCTCCCTCAAAGGCTTGGAGGCAGTGACGCATCAAAGGGTCATAAAAGGTTTCTGCGGTGATAGCATCGTTGCGCACGAAGTAGCTCAGTCGTTCCAGGTGGGCACGGGCCTTGCAGTTGCGATGGCTCAGGAAAGGCAGCCAGTGGCTCAAGCATCCCGACTGGGATTGTAAGATTGCAGCGACGATCTCGGCGCAGCCGCTGAGGTGCCGTTGGTCCTTGGGGGTGACCCATTGACTCAATTGGGTTCGCAGTTGAACATGGAGTTGGGGTGAGGTCATGGCCAGCGCTTTTTGTGTAGGAACTTTGAGCCTGCCATATCTTGCCCCTCTTCGTCACCCCCCTGTCTCATTGAGAATTACAGCATAGATAGGCTTTCAGGACTTTTCTGCACCACTAAGTTTTAAGAGTCTTGGATTTCTAAGTGCAAGGCTAAATCGGCTGAAACGTCGAGGATGTGTAAATTGACCTTGCACTTCATTACAGTTTTATTGGCTGTAATGACGATATATCAGCGGTTTTGACTTTTTCAGCAAGCCCTATGTAGCAATGATTCGCATTATGGTACGGCGACGGGCGTAAATTCTTACCGTTTACGTATTCTCAAACAACTTCTCACAAATAACGTAGGATTGTACGAAGTAATCAAACATTTTGAACTACATGTTATGGGTATTTTTAAGAGGGCTTTCCCCTGTGCACTGATCTTTTTGGCTACCACAGCCTTACCTGCAAAGGCTAACCCGCAGTTTTGTATGTATGAAAATCCTGAGAAGCCGCAAGAAAATCTACGCTACCGTGGTAATTTTCGTATCAAGTATCCAGCAACTGCACCAGGATGCACAATCGTTTCACGTGGAATGCCGGAACCTGGTGGGACAGCTAGGATTTTATGGCCGGATGGAGTGACTACTGAGATTGTGATGAAGACTTTAGGAAAAGTCCGTTTTGGTAAGTTGGAAGGAACAGCCACTGTTGATGGTGAAATAGCTGATATGGAAGCAGTAGAGGAATATTGCTTTGTAATTCGTGCAAATCGAAAGAAAATTTGTTACTAATTATTTGTGGTGACTGCTCTTTTCCTGGTCGCGTTTCGCGTCGCCGCTGTCCTTGCCGGAGATGCTCTGCTAGTCACTTTTCCTAGGCTTTGCCTAGGAATTGGCTGTTTTGAGGCTCCTGCCTCCTGTTTTGTTTCTTGAATACGGTTGGCAGGAGCCGCATTCGGAAGGCGCTCAGGGCACAGCCCTGTCACCAGAGAAAACGTCCCATTTCGAGGGGTGGGGATTTAATCCGTTGCATCGTGCGACCGTAGGGACGTTCCGCTGAACGTCCTGACCAGCCTTAGCCTAGCCCGATGAATGGCGGTTCATCCCTACCGCTCCCGACAACAACGGGATGATTAAATTTCTGGAGGTCCCTTAATGAACCAAGCCCACCGTAGCTTCACCCTCAGAGAAACAGCGCCCATTGGTGCAGAAAAACAGTTGCGCCATTGCCCTAAAATCAAAGCATTCTGTGGCCCTTCTGCCCTAGATCAGGGTGTTGAGACTCTTCTAATCCGAATCAGTACGGTCGCAGATTCACAGAACGCTTGGTATATTGGTGTTGCCAGGTGACGAAATTCGGCTCCACGCCGTGTGATCACTGCCCAGGCAGTGTCCTATATCCCTGGCGCTCCAATCCAATCATGCGTCTCACGAATACATTGGGCAGCAATTGGATTTCGCTTGGTGTAGTAAACGCCGTAAGAGGCTTCTACATCGGCATCAGGGTCTCTAATGACACTGACGATAGGCTGAATGTAGTCCACATACCGCTCCTCACCCCTTTCGAGGAGCCGATATAACGCCCAAAGGCAATAGTCTACAGCTTGCAATCCTGCATCAATCTGTGGCTTGCTCGACTGGATTTCAATGGGTGCTGTGACAACGATGTTCTGTTGATTCGCGAACCGTTGACGCGCAGCCAATAGCGCATTTTTCAAAGCAATTGTTCTATCTGACTTACCTCGCGTAGCAAAACAATTTTATAAGCTTGCTCCTTGTGTAACCGCTCCTTGAACAATAAACGAATCAAATAATCATAAAGCTCGTATCGTCAAGCCGACCTGCGGCAACATCTTCCTCGAACTGTCGATCCCACACTGCCGCATCAAATTCGGCAAACCACACCCGGAAGTTGGCAAGCTCTTCTACTGATAGCCGCCTGACAGCTTGCTC
The DNA here is from genome assembly GCA_015272205.1 of Synechococcales cyanobacterium T60_A2020_003. Lineage (NCBI taxonomy): Bacteria > Bacillati > Cyanobacteriota > Cyanophyceae > Synechococcales > Synechococcales cyanobacterium T60_A2020_003. Next base: position 5,099 of record JACYMB010000101.1, read on the forward strand.
GATTTCTTGCAAATTACTCATACGCCAGGAAAACTTACAGATAAGCGTTTCTACGATAACTCGATACAAGAAAACCGTAGCAGGTGATTATTGACACCCGTAAACTTTATTCTCAACTTAGCTTATGCAGGAAAGTTAAGAAATGACTGCTTTATGAAGATACTTCTGAACATGCTCGAGCCTGTCCCATATAAAGTCATCCCCAATAACAAGATAGTGTATTGGGGATAATGACATTACAGTTATTCCATCAATACAAGAATATTCATCCTCCTCATTGCTCGGAATATAACCACCGTGATGCACAAGTCGATTGCGTACTTTACGGAGAGAGTCAATTCTCTCTCGACTATCTTCCACGCCAGTCAGATCAATGCAAGCATATTCAGTTCCACGCGCCCCCCATTCCTGATTAACTCAAATCCGCTCCGCCCCTAAAATCCGCGCAGCCGCTTCACCAAGGTTTCCAAGCGATGCCGCGCCATCGGCAAATGCTCCACCACCGAAGGACTCAAATCCCGCACCACCTGAAACGGCGAGGCAAATTCCACATCCTCACCATAACCCAACAGCGCCACCGTACTCCGCATCCGATCGGCCATAAACAACGCGATCGCCCGATAGAACCGGGCCGCAAACCCCGAATCAGCCGCAATTTTCTGCTGCAACTGCTGTTTGGGAATGGAAAAAATCAGCGCATTCGTCAGCGCCCGCACCGTCGCCAAGGGTGGACGCGCATCCAGGAAAGAAATTTCACCCACCACTTCGCCACTATCGAGCTGGGCAATCTCTTTGCCAATTTTATCGATCGTCACACTCAGCTTCCCCGTCAGCACAATATACAGCGTATCGATCTGAAACCCTTCCTGAATCAGGGTCGTCCCCGCCGCAATTTTTTCCTTGCGTCCCACATAGAGAAACCAATCAAGGTCTTGGTCCGTCAGTTCACCCAAAATAAACAGAATTTTCTTCATTCCTGAACTCCTCCGGCGCATCATCCGCCGTCAGTCAGATTTGCCCCATCTTTCACCTCCCACACTACCGAGCCGCAATCCCGATGCCCTCTAGCCTAGGACATACTCCTATGCAATAAAGCGACGTTCTATCGCATTTTCATTACTAAATCTTTATATTTGCCACGAATCATCATGTTTCATCACAACCACCTTCACAATCACCTTCACAGCCGCCATGACAGCCGCATTGCCTAAGCG